>JBEKYH010000148.1:0-10036 GCA_049511115.1 Tepidisphaeraceae bacterium
CGCAAATGAGCGACCCCATCCGCGTGATGGACACCATCCAGCCGATCTCCATCACCCCCACCAAAACCGGCTCATTCATCGTCGATATGGGCCAGAACATGGTCGGCTTTTGCCGCCTCCACGTCTCCGGCCCCGCCGGCACGGTCGTCACCCTTCGCCACGCCGAACGCCTCAAGGCCGATGGCACGCTTTATCTCGACAACATGCGCACCGCCAAAGTCATGGACACATACGTGCTTTCCGGCAAAGGCGACGAAACCTACGAGCCGCGCTTCACGTACCACGGCTTCCGCTACGTCGAGGTTACGGGTTATCCCGGCGCGCTCACCCCGGCCGACATTGAAGGCCGCGTTGTCTACGATTCCATCGCCACCACCGGCGACTTCGAATGTTCCAACGCCCTGCTGAATCAGCTCTACCGCAACATCTACTGCGGCACGCGCAGCAACTATCGCAGCATCCCCACCGATTGCCCGCAGCGCGATGAACGCCAGGGCTGGCTCGGCGACCGCTCCGCTGAATGCCTCGGCGAAAGCTTCATGTTCGATCTGTCCGCGTTCTATCCCAAGTGGGAAACCGACATCGCCGACGCCCAGCGCGATTCGGGAAGCGTCCCCGATGTCGCGCCCCCCTACTGGGTCCTCTACAACGACGGTGTCGTCTGGCCCAGCACATACGTCATCGCCCCGCACATGCTCCTGCAACAATACGGCGATCATCTCACCCTCGCCGCGCACTACGACTCCATGAAATGCTGGACCGACTACATGACCGGCTTCCTCAAAGACGGCATCATGCCCAAGAACACCTACGGCGACTGGTGTGTTCCGCCGGAGTCGCCGGAATTGATCCACTCCAAGGACCCCAACCGCCAGACGCCGCCGGAATTGCTCAGCTCGGCCTACTTTTTCTACGACCTGAATCTCATGCAAAAAGCCGCCACGCTGCTCGGCAAATCCAATGACGCCGCACATTTCGCCGCGCTGGCCGCGAAAATGAAAACCGCCTTTGACGCCAATTATTTCCGCAAGAAAACCGGCGATTACGGCAACGGCTCGCAAACCTCAACAGTCCTGCCCCTCGCCTTTGGCCTGGTCCCGCCGGAAAAGAAACAAAAGGCCTTCGACTCCCTGGTGAAAAAAATCGTCGATGATTCCAAGGGCCACATCGGCACCGGCCTGGTCGGCGGGCAATGGCTCATGCGCGTTCTCAGCGACAACGGCCGCCCTGATCTCGCCTACGAAATCGCCACCCAGCAGACTTATCCAAGCTGGGGCTACATGCTCTCCAAAGACGCGACCACCATCTGGGAATTATGGAACGGCGACACCGCCGACCCCGCCATGAATTCCGGCAACCACGTCATGCTCATCGGCGACCTCAACATCTGGCTCTTTGAATACCTCGCCGGCATCCGCCCCGATCCCGATTCCCCCGGCTACCGCCACTTCATCCTGCATCCCGTCCCGGTCGGCGACCTGAAGTCCGCCAAGGCCCACTACGACTCCATCCGCGGCACCATCACCAGCGACTGGAAACTCGACGGCAAACAACTCACCTACGCCGTCACCATCCCTCCCAACACCACCGCGACGGTTTTTGTTCCCGGCGAGATCGCGACCGCCAACGGCACGCCAGTCCGTCAAACCGACGGCGTTAAATTCCTGCGCATGGAAAACGGGGCGACCGTGTGTGAAGTGGAGTCGGGAAAGTATCTCTTTGCGGCAACGGTCTCGCGCTGACCCATGAATCCCAACAGTGCATTACTCTTGCCTCTCGCTGACCTCCTCCCCCGGTAGCCCGGGGAGGACTGAGGTGCGGGCTCGCGACGCAGACGCCCGATCGGCGACTCGCTATTCAACCCCGCAGGCAATGTTGTTATCGTTGCCATCATCCAAATGCCCTCAGCGACCTTAGTATCGTTGTCGCCCTCCATCTCCTCGCCCGTGCGCCGCACTTCCTGGCGTCTTTTCACCGCCCTGCTACTTGGCATCTATTGCCTGCGCGGCGTCATGCTCTCCTGCGTTATCCCGCCGCTGGAAATGTGGGATGAGTATCAGCACGTCGCCTACATCGACTTCCTCAGCCAACATCGCGGCCTCCCCATTCTCTTCCAAACCTGGGCTCCGACTCGCCTCATCAAGGCCGCCATCCGGCTCCCCCAGAGCGGGCTGGGCTACGCTCAACTGCGCGATGCAGGCGCCCGCGAATACGCATATTACTGGGGAAATCCTCACCCCATCGTCTTCAACGCCAGCGCCCCCCGCATCACCCTCTACGAGGCCCAGCACCCCCCCGTCTACTACTGGCTCATGGCCCCGATCTATCGCGCCGCCGGCGGCGCCGCGCGCCTGGCCGTCGCGGTAAGCCTCCTGCGCCTGGTGAACGTCGCCATCTCCGCCGTCGGCCTGGCCGCCTTTCTCGCCTGGCTCGGCCGCGCCTGTCGGAAATCGGCGCACTCCATGCTCATCGGCGCGGCAGTCGCCCTCCATCCCCTGTTTCTCCTCAACGCCTGCCGCGTCGCCAACGACTCACTCGCCGTCACTCTCGGCATCATCGTCATCGTCTGGCTCCTCAGCCTCGACGGCCGCCGCCTCCTCTGGCATTCCGCCGCCATCGGCGCTTTGCTCGGCTTCGCCATCATGACCAAGGCCACCGACATGATCCTCCTCCCCTTCGCCGCCTTCGCGCTCGTGCCCCTGTGCATCAGCCGTAAAACAACCTGGCCTCGCGCCGCCGCCGCTCTTGTAACTCTGCTGGCCGTCACCTCCCTGGTCACACTCCCCTACTTCCGCTTTACCTACGAGCATTACAAGATGCTCCTCCCCATGGGCGAAGCGCTCCTCAACCGCACCAATCACGTCCCATTTCAGGCTTACCTCGACTCCATCGCCCCGCAAAAATGGCCCTTCTGGCTCGGCCGCCTCGAGGCATGGTTCGTCTACGACGGCCTCTGGGTCGGCGGATGGAGCCTTCTTTATCCGCCCGCGATCTTCCCGATCCTTTACACCGTCTTGGTCTGGGCCGCGATCGCCGCATGGCCCATCCGATGGCTCGCTGCGCGCCGCTCCCCTGTCCAAACACCCACCACCTCTGTCATCTTTAAACAACCCTCCACCCTTCCCCTCACTCTGGCCATCTGCGTCTGCATGAGCGTCGGTCTCCTCGATCACGGCGTCGTTTCCGCAATCACCTACGGCGCCACCAGCACCGGCCCGTGGTACGCTGAACTGGCGATGCCCTGGTTCCTCGCCCTCGTCCTGTCCGCCGCCCTGACATGGCGCCCCACCCGCCTTGGTTACACTCTGGCAATGCTCATCCCAATTCTGTTCGTCGTCACGGAACTTAACGGCCTCTGGACGCTCATGATCCCCGCCTATTCCCACAAATCCCTCAGCCTCTCCGCGCTGCACCGCCTCTCGTCCCTGCATCCGAGAATCCTTGGCACGCCAACGCTATTCGTATCGACGGGCTTGATGCTGGCGTTGGTAATGACGGCCGTGGTACTTTGCCTGCGATCGCTGGGCGAACCGCCGCAACAGGAAATCCGATCAACTTCACGGACCGTATAAAATCCGGGCCATGCTGTGACCATCGACGACGCATTAGTCTTAATGTTGCCCTGCCGCCGGATCGAATTCCCCGCGCAACATTCTCCTCCGATTCGCTGCGGGAAGCCGATCGCTTGGGCGGTTGGGTCCCTCAGATCGCGCGCAACCGCGCCATCGATTGGTCGCGCCGGCAGCGCCGCTCCAGCGAATTAGTGGCCATGGTGCCGCTTCTCAATCGCACGCCAGCGAAGTAGTGCTATGCTATGAGTATGTTCGGCGGACGGCGAGGAATATTAATCGTCAATCTGCTCATCTCCCTCAGCGCAGCCCTTGCCTTCGCGCAGCCCACCCCCCCGTCCGCACTCCCCAGCCCATCCTTCCCCGTCCCCGCTTCTCATCCAGCCAATCCACCTGGCTGGAACGCCTTCCATCCGCCCCTCTCGCAAATCGCCATTTCCCCCAGCGCCCCCACCATCGCCGAATGCAACGCCGCCGCAGGCCCCGACGACACCGTCTCCATTACCGGCAACAACCTCGATGCTGGCACGACATTTCTCCTCTTCACACAGACGAATGCCTCCAACGCCGCGATCCTAAACGGCCAAATCCAGGACTCCTGCCCCGCCGGCGATCTCGTTACCATCCCTTCCGCCGCACTGGCCAATTCGATGTACCTCCTCTGGCCCAAAAGCTCCGCCGGCGACATCGGCGCTCCCGTCGCGATCAACCGCCCCCAAGCCTGGTGGCTATCAACCGAATCCGCCTCTCCCGGCCAAACCATCTCCGTCTTTGGCCGCAGTCTCTCCAACGGCGCGACCACCCCCGCATCCTGGGTATACATCGAACCATCGAACAGCAATGGCGCCGACTCCGGCCAGTGGGCGACAGTATCGGCGGTCAATCCCTACAAAGTCGATTTCACTCTTCCCACCACACTTGCGCCGGCCGCCTACCGCGTCTGGGTCAACAACGGACTTGGCGAAAACCTATGCTGGTCCGGCCCGATTGCTCTCGACGTGAAACCTCAAAACCTCTGGTCCGGTCCGACCCTCAACGTCAAAGACTTCGGCGCCGTCGCCGACGGCAAATCCGACGACGCGCCGGCAATCCTAAAAGCCCTCTCCGCTCTCCAGCCCGGCGGCACGCTCCATTTCCCCGCCGGCGAATATTGCATCGCCAGCGGCCAGCTCAACGTGCCCAGCAACGCCCGCCTGACCGGCGACGGCCCGGATCGCTCCATCCTCCGTTTCCAGACCGACATCGTGGCTCTCTACAAGCAATTCGGCAAAGGCCCCTACGTCATCGGCGCCCCCGACGGCTGGGACGGCCACCTGGGCGCGCAGGACATCGAATTTGATTCACTCGGGCTCTCTTATGGCGGCCCGTCCAAAACTGGCGCGATTGTCCGCCAGCGATTTGGCGCTCATCTGAAATTTACCAATTGCACCTTCCTGGCCGGCGGCCTCACCGCCATCGACTGGCTCGGCTCCAGCGATTTGGCCGTGCACGGCGGGACCTTCCAGGGAAAGGGCGTCGATGCTTTGAGCGTGCATCATCTGATGATAGACCAGACCCATTTTTTCCTGGCCAACGGCGCTGAAGAAGCCATCACCATCTGGAACGGCCACGACATCGCCATCACCCGCTGCACCGTCCAGAACCAAGACGACACAGCCACCGACGCCAGCCTGTGCGGCCAGGGCCGATTCCTCGAAAACGGCCTCGTCTGGGGTTCCATTTATCACGAGTACGTCGCCGACAACGCGACCCTCCGCATCGGCGCTCCCCACGCCGGAAACGCCGGCGAGCAACTCTGCAACGAAGCCACGCAATACGCCTTTAGCGGCAATCCCGTATCGGCCACCGCCGCGACCCTCACCGTCGTCCCGCGCCCCTCATCGCCCTCCTCATGGGCAGGCTGGAACGTCATCGTCACCAGCGGCGCCGGCCTTGGCCAGTTGCGAACCATCACCGGCTCGGCGCTGGATGAGAGCCGCCACGTCACGCTCGCCCTGGATCGCCCCTGGAACGTAACGCCCGATGCCCACAGCCACGTGCAAATCTGCACGACCCTGCACGACTGCGTCTTTTTCAACAACACCTTTCAATGCCTCACCGGCCCAAGCGGCGCCACCAACGCCGGCTCACCCACCGGCCTGTGGGCTGCGACCGGCCTGGAACTCTGGACGGGCGGCTGGGGCATCGTCTTTGACCACAACCGCACCGAGAACCTCAACGACGGCGTCCTCCTCGCCAGCGACGACAACACCAGGGCCGCCGCCTTCAATCCCTGTTATTTCGTTGATATCATTAACAATCAAATCAACGCCTCGCGCCAGCATGGCATCTGCTTTCAACCCATCTCCCCGACCGCCCAATCCCACGATCCCGATTTCATTGGCGTCGCCGTGCGCCGCAACCACATCGACGGCCGGATTCCCGATTCGTCGAATCTGTTCATCGCCCGCCAGCGCCCCGAAGGCATGCGCCTGGTACGCGGCGCGCCCACCGCCCAGGCGACCCTCAGCGTCCTCGAGCACAACATCATCCTCAACGTCCCCGTCGGTATCGGCATATGCACCGATCCCGACAGCCTCCTCTACGACAACACCCTGACCGCCGGCGCCGCCGCCGGCCCGACCTCCGAGGCCATCGCCGCCGGCAACCGCTCCCCCGCCATCCGCCTCAAGGGAAACGTGTACCAGGGTTTCAACCAGACCACTCCGCCGACACTGGCTTCCGATCCCGCGCGGTGAGGCATATCGTCCCTACCCCCACCAATAAAAATTCTCCCGCCGCAACAACTCCCTCAGCCTCTCCCGGAAATGGTCCAACTCCGCCGGCGTCAATAGCGACTGCTCATCAATAAGTTGAAACAGCCGCGTCTGATCCAGGTTATCGCGGCCCGCGTACAAATCGTCATAGATCAACGCCTCGTGCCGCTCAAACAGATACTCCGCCACATCCCGATCCACGTGCTTGTCCAGTAGCGCCTCCACCTCATACACAAAGAAAAACGGCGCGCGATTCACCTGAAACTGCAACCACGTCGAAATCCCCAGCGCCCCCGCCATCGCCACTAGCCCCACCCACGCCGTCTTCCGTGACGACTGCCCCGCCACCTCTTCGGCCACCATCAGCGCCGGCAGCGCCGCCACCGGCAGGATAAACAGCATATAGCGCGGCCCGTACGTCCATTCCCCTCGCCACCAGGGGATTTTCCCCAGCACCAGGAACATTGTAAAAAACATCGAATAAATCAGCCCCGCATCCCACGGATACTCGCGCACAAATCGCCGCACGCCCGCCAGCGCAATCATCAGAATCGGAAAATAAACAAAAATGCTCCAGTGATTGCTGAACAACATCCCCAGCGCCCCGTCCAGCTCGCTCCCCACCGGCAAATGCTGCTCCGGATGCCACTGGTGATACCCCGTCAAAAACGGCGACCCGAATTTCACCTCATTGATCCACGCCACCAGCCCCACGATCACCACCGGCGGCATAATCACTCCCGCCAGCACCGCCTTATTCACGGTCTTTCGCGCCATCATCGCCGCCACATACACCACCACAAATCCCGGCAGCAAAATCAAAAACAACACGCGCGTAAAAACGAGCATCCCCCCAAACACCCAAGCCCCCAGCAACCAGCGCACCCCACACGCGCCCTCCCCCTCCATGCTCCGCAACGCGCACTCGCACATCACCGTAAAAAACAGCGCCTGATAAATCTCCGCCGACCCCTGCGCCCGCTGATAAAACCAGATATACGTCGCAAACAGACACGCCAGCACGTACGCAATTCGCCAACCATGCCTCGTGGAATATCTCCCCGTCAAAACAAACAGAGCCAGCGCCAGCAGCACGCTCAGAAAAATATTCCAGAACGTAAATATCAGCAGATTCGGCTCCCAGGGCGACGAGATATGCCCGCTCGCCAGCCGTTCCACCACAATCGGCGGCATCGCCATCAGCGTATTGGCCACGCCATATTTGGAGTAATAATGCCCGTTGGCTTCGTTGAGAACAAAATACTGCCCCGGCTCCCCCATCCCCTTGGCAATGCGCGGATCAATCCACAAACGATGATAATACAAAATGCTCTCGGCCTCGCAGCGCCACATGCGGGCGTCGCTCCGCCAGAATTCCCGCGGCATGAAAATCAGATTGACCGCCAGCACAATCCCCGCGAGCAACGCCCCCGCGCGAATCTCCCGGCCGCGTCCCCCATGCGCCGTTGACCGATGTGCCGCTCCCATCACTGGCAAGCTTAGTCTAACCATCGGCGCATGGAAATCCGCTCATCGTATCCGCGCATGACTCTCTTCTTCGCCCTCAGTCCTCAGTCGTCAGTCCTCGGACCTCGGACCTCGGGCCTCGGGCCTCGGGCCTTTTGCCCAGCTCAGGCTGCTTTGAGGTAGTGATCGAGAACCAGCACGCGCAGCGGCTTGTTCTTGGCTTGGAATTCGACTTCGTAGGCCAATGTGGGGGCTTCCCATTTGCCGCGAACGACGCCGACTTGATCCCGGGTCAGGTCCAACTCGGGGAGTTCCTTGACGAGGCGGACGGGTTCGCTGGTGGTGAAATGGCGCACGGGACGCTCCTCCAAAAAGTATGAGACGAATGAGATCTGCCCAGTGGATTCGATCGCTGGCGGCGACCTCTGACACTATTTGGATCGGCCAAGCCGCGGGGCGACTTGCGTCGGCAAAATTCATTTCTGGTTTTCATTTCACATTTTGCCAAAACGCCGGTATTTCTGTAAGGTTCGCCACCCTTTCATTGGAGGCTCTTGATGACCATTGCCATGACGCGTCGCGTGACACAGCAGATTTCATTGGCCGCCGCAATCGCCGCCTCCGGTGCCGCGATCCTCTCCGGCGGGTGCGCCCAGACCACGGACAATTCCGCCGCCCCCCCACCGGCGACGCAGCCCAGCGCCAATGCCAATGCGCCGCAATATCCCGTTCCCTACGGCGCGCCCAAGAAGGAAGAAATCATCGCCGTCATGGAGCGCGTGCGGCAGCGGCTGGAGGACAACGTGCCGATGCGCATCATCGAGCAGCCGACGACGCGCGAGGGGTATTTCCCGCCGGATTATCAGAACCTGCCGGCCACCACTCAGCCAATCGTCGTGCCGCCGATGCTGGACCGCGGTCCGGAAGGAAAATTCGCGCCCACGGCGTATCCAATGGGCGTCGTTTACGCCGGCATGCTCTCAGCCGCCGATGCGACGGGAGACCCGGCGTTTAGCGACTTCGTGGCCAAGCATTTTCAATTCTTCGCCGACCAGATGTCGCAGGTGCCGCCGAATTTCACGGCCGCGGATGTGCGCCGCAACCCCTTCCGTAATCTGCTGGCTCCGGCGTCGCTGGATGATTGCGGAGCAATCGGCGCCGCCTTTATCAAGGCCCGCCGCGCCAATGTCGGGCCGGACATGCTTTCGACGATCAATCGCTTTGCCGAATACATCGGCCACGGCCAATTGCGCCTTCCTGACGGCACGCTGGCCCGTAACCGCCCCTACGTGGATTCCATCTGGGGCGACGATGAATACATGAGCGTGCCGTTCCTGTCGCAGATGGGCGCCCTCACCGGCGACACGCAATACTTCGACGACGCGGCCAAGCAGCTCCTGCAGATTTCTCAGCGGCTGTTCGTCCCCTCGACCGGTTTGTTCACGCACGCGTGGAACACATTTAACCCCGACGATCACCCGCGCTATTACTGGGGCCGAGCCAACGGATGGTGCATGATGGCCGCGGTGGAACTGCTGGATAATCTCCCCGCGGATCATCCGGCGCGGCCCCAGATCATCAAGCTGTTGCAAGCCCACGCGCAGGCCATCGCATCCCTGCAATCCGGCAGCGGCCTGTGGCACCAGATGCTCGACCGGCCCGATTCCTATCTGGAGACCAGTTGCTCGGCGATGTTCGCCTATTCTATGGCCCGGGCGGTCAATCACGGCTGGCTCGACGCCGCGGGGTATGGACCAGTTGCCCTGGCGGCATGGAACGGCCTCACCACGCAGGTCACCGCCGACGGCCGCGTAACCGGCGTCTGCGTCGGCACCAGCTACGCCGACGACTACACCTATTACTACTATCGCCCCCGCCAGGATGACGTGCACGGATACGGCCCGGTGCTGTTAGCCGGATCGGAGATCATTCGCATGTTGAACAATCCCAACCTCCGCATCAACGCCGGCCGCGGCGGGCCGGTCTATTTCCTCGATCCCAAGCGCGATGTGATTCCCGGGAGAGGACGGGGCGGGGGGCAGTAGGGCTTAGCAAAGCGCCAAGAAAGACGGTCCGCAGTGCGGACCCTGCATTGGCGTGACTGCGACAACATGTAGGGTCCGCACCGCGGACCGCTTTCGTGTTATCATCGCTATATGCCCGACTATCGCAGGGCCTATCAACCTGGCGGCAGCTTCTTTTTCACAGTGGTGACGTATCATCGCGCCCCTTTTCTGTGCGACG
>JBEKYH010000149.1:0-17700 GCA_049511115.1 Tepidisphaeraceae bacterium
GGGCTGAAGAAATCCATCGACATCAACGACGAAGACCATCCCGTGGCCGGCCAGCTCATGGGAAGCGAGCCGGAGAATCTGGCCAAGGCGGCGGTGATTCTCGCCGGCGCGGGGTATGACGTGATCGACCTGAACTTCGCCTGCCCGGTGAAGAAGATCAAGAACAAATCCCGCGGCGGCCACATGCTCGCGGACGTCGATCGCGCGCTGGCGATTTTGCAAAGCGTGCGCGACGCCGTCCCCGCGCGCCTTCCCACAACCGTGAGCCTGCGGCGAGCGTTTGACGATACCCCTGAGGCGACCGAGCGTTTTTTTAAAATCGCCGACGCGGCCTGGGAGACCGGCTACGCCGCCATTCGCGTGCACGGCCGGACCGTCGCGCAGAATTACACCGGCCGCGCCGATTGGAGCGCCATCGCCGCCGTCAAACGCCGCTATCCTGATCGCACGATCCTCGGCAGCGGCGACGTTTTCACGGCGCACGACGCCGTGCGAATGCTCCGCGAAACCGGCGTGGACATGGTCTGGATCGCGCGCGGCGCCATCGGCAACCCCTGGATTTTCTGCCATGCCGCCGCGATCCTCGCCGATCCCTCCGCCGAACCTGCCGCCCCGACGATCTTCGAGCAGCGCGACGCCCTGGCCGAGCATTTCGCCCTGGCCATGCAAATTCACGGCGAAGAACTGGCCTCGCGGCGCATGCGCAAAATGGGAATCAAATACAGCCGCTT
This sequence comes from Tepidisphaeraceae bacterium, assembly GCA_049511115.1. Classification (GTDB taxonomy): domain Bacteria; phylum Planctomycetota; class Phycisphaerae; order Tepidisphaerales; family Tepidisphaeraceae; genus JBEKYH01. The sequence goes on from JBEKYH010000149.1 coordinate 732, forward strand.
TCACCCCGAGGGCGCAATGGTGAAGCAGGCATTCATCGCCGTGCGCAGCCTCCGCGACTGGCGAGCGGCCCTGGACTGCGGGTACACGACCGACGGCCCCGGCGTCTGGCCAAACCCGCAGGCCGCGGATGAGGTGAATGACGCCGCGGCATCGTGCGACGTGGTAGAGGTGCGGTGATTCCTCAAGAGAATTGAACGCCGAGACTCAGAGACGCCGAGAAGACAAATCAGGGAGCCGAGTTTTCGCATTTTCTTCTCGGCGTCTTGGCGTCTTGGCGTTCAATTCGCTTTTCGCCGCTCACTCTTCGCTTCCAAAATCCTCATCCACATCCGACTTTTGCAGGTAGGTGAAAAAGCACATACGCTCGACCTCATCGATAATCCCGCGCAATGAGAATAGCTTGAAAAACCAGGCCAGATCGCGATCGGTCGCGTCTTCCGGCGGCGCGGATTTGCGGCCCACCACGTCCGCGGCGGGAACGCCCATGACGTAATCGCACAGATGCAGGATGTTCATCTCGTCGGCCGTCTGGGTGGATAGCACATACAAGTGGTGCTGGCGGATCAAATCGCGCAAATACCGCTCGGCCATCTTCACATTGAGTTCGTCCAGCGCCTTCAGATAGGCCAGCGTCTTGGGGTCCTGCTTCCAGGCGTTATTCTGCTTTTCCTCTTCGCGGTAGTCATTGAGAGCCACATCGAAATGGGCCTGGAGCCGCTTGTAAAACGAATCGACCTGCTTGCCTTCGAGCCAGCGGACGATCATCACCTCGCCGGGGCGGCGGTGGATGTGGTAGTCGTTGGTGGTGAACTTTTTTGTTTTGGGAAACAGCAGCAATCCGGCCGCATCGTCGGCGGAGTCTGGGGGAAGGACCGGCCCCTCTCCGACCTTGGCTTTCTCCAGTTTTCCCATGCCCAGCTGAATCTCGCGGGCGATTTGCGCGTCCAGCCCAGGCACGAGTTTGGCCTCAAACTTGCGGCATCCCTCAAACACCGCGGCAAGCTGCGCATGCACGCGGAACCCGTCGGCCTGCTCCTGTGCCCGCTCGGCGGGTTCCAACTCGCGCTCGGGGCGTCCGTCATTTTCTTCGTCGAACATATGCCAAGAGAGGATACCTCAATTTCGATACAATGCCCTCCCCATGGGCACGCCCTCCCCTTTGCGCAATCGCCTGGCCAAACCGCTCCCCGAGGAATGGCGCAAGCACCTCATCAGCCTCGGCGTCCCGAAGCGCAAATACATCGCCGTCTGCCGGGCGACGCTGGCGGATGGCCGGGTGATCGAGCCGCTTATTATCGAGCAGGGATGGATCATCTCCAACAACCTGGCTCAGCTGGCGGGTCAGTTTGAACTGCGCATTGATTTCGATCCGCGCACGATTGCGCAGTTGGAAGTGATTCAAGTGGCGTGAATATCGAGCGCAAATCGCATGGCCAGAAGGCCCCTCACCCCAGCCCTCTCCCCGAGTACAGGGAGATGGAGACGTTCGAAATTCGCGGCCTGCAAATTACCCACCCGTGCGGCGAGGCACGCCCGTGCGGTTGACATCGGCGCCGAACGTCTGGTTATGGCCGACCTGCTTGGTCTGGGTAAACGGCTGGGCGGATTTCTTGGCCGTCGTGTTGCCGGTGGCGTCGAGGACTTTGCCCAGGCTTTGCAAGTGCGGCTGGTTCAACCCTTCCTTGAGCTGCTTGAAACCCGCCGACTCCTTGCGCCCCCCCGAGGCGTCGGCGCCGGAGACTTTCTGCCCCACCATCGCGGCCGCCGCCTGCACGGCAAATGTCGTATCAATCAGCGGCACGCCGCCGACAGGTTTGGCCGGGGCCGGCCGCTTACGTTGTTCTGCCACTTCCGCCCGCTTGTTTCCTTTTGCCTTCGCCATGATTCGAGGTCCTTGCTGTTAGTCGTGTCGTTCTGATTCTATGCGAGATAACTGATTTCGTTCAATCTCCGCTGTTTTGGCCCGGGTTTTTGTCGTCCGCGTCGTAAGCCTGCTCGGCATTCTCGCCGCGCAGTTCGATCCGCTCCATGCTGATGGCGCGGCCCGTGGCCGGGTCGATCTCCGCCAGCGCCCCGCACATGCGCACATCGCCGGTGGCGATGTCGAAGGGCTGGGGCATGTTGGTCGTCATATGCTTGAGGACGCGATCCTTGCGCCGGCCAAGGATTGAATCATACGGCCCGCACATACCCAAATCGGTGATTGCCGCGCTTCCTCCGGGCAACACCCGCGCGTCGGCCGTGGGGATATGCGTGTGCGTGCCAACGATCATCGAGCAGCGGCCATCGAGCCAGTGACACATGCCCACTTTTTCGCTCGTCGCCTCGGCGTGCATGTCGCAGACCCACACCTTCACCGCCTTGGGGCTTTGATCCAGGATTCGGTCGGCCGTCGCAAATGGATCATCCGACGGCGTATTCATATAGATGCGCCCCAGCAGGCAAAAGACGCCCACCTGCACGCCGCCATTGGTGGAGACGATAGTGAAAGGCCGCCCCGCCGCCGCCGCCGCGAGATTCGCCGGCCGCACGACGCGCTCGCTGGTCTGCAGGGTGGGAATGATGTCGGCCTTGCGATAAACATGGTCGCCCAGCGTCACCACATCCACGCCGTAGCTGCGGACCTTATTGAAAAGATTCTGCGTGATCCCGCTTCCGCCGGCGATATTTTCCGCGTTGGCAATGACCAGATCAATAGCCTTTTCGCGCACCAACGCCGGCAATTTCTGATGCACAATCTGCCGGCCCGGCCGGCCGACGATATCGCCCAGACATAGGATGCGCAACGCCATAATGGGAGGATACAGGAAGCGGGGGTGCGGGGACAGGGAGGTTGTTGAAGATGACTGGGTGACAAGGTGACAAGGTGAGGGGGTGACAGGGTGACGAGAGCGTTGGTTGACCTGTTGTCGCGTCCGCCCCAAAGGAATAGCTGCTGCGCACGCTTAATGTTGAAGCGGACTAGTAATCGACCGGCGACGGTGATCCCGCCTGAAGCGCGACAACCGATCAGGCTGCTAAAGTCGCGAGAAAGCTACCTCCTCGGCTCATACCGCATCGCCACCGCCCCCGAGCCGAACTCCAGCCGGCTCACGAGCCTCAAGTCGACATGTTTCGATAGCCCCTCGAACAACGTCGGCCCGTGGCCCACGAGCCTGGGGTGCACCACGAATTCGTACTCATCGATCAATCCAAGTTCCGCCAACGCCAGCGGAAGCTTCACGCCTCCCACGAGCAGTCCCCTACCCGACTCCCGCTTGAGCTGTTGAACAGCCGTCCCCAGATCGCCGCGCACGAGCTGGGCGTTCCAATCGACCTGGGTAAGGGTGCTCGACACGACGTACTTCTTTGCCACGTCGATCGTCCGGGCGAAAGGTTCCATCCAATCCGGCATCGCTCCCGTTCCCGCTGGCGGCCGCCACGCTGCCTCCATCATTTCGTAAATCACCCGGCCAAAGAGGAGGGCATCGGCCTGGTTGAGGAGCTGGGTTGCGTGACGATGCAAGTCTTCGTCCGGGACGATTGCGCGATGATCGCAGCACCCGTCCAATGTGACGTTGATGGAGTACCGAAGGGGTCGCATTTCGTGAGAGTATCGCGCGATTGAATGTCCTCTTTTCTTGCCCGGCAATTCACACCGCGGACGGACCCCGCGCCGCTGGCGGGCGCCCTAATTCGCCTTTTTCCGCTTTGCTCTCTCCTCGGCGCATTTTTCGCAGAAATGCCCGGTCGTCATTTTCCCATCCGTAATATCCGTATAATGAACCCGGGCAGGCGCGCCGCAGACCTGACACTTCCGCCCGCGTTCTTTGACCGTCTGGGCCATTAGTGCATATTACCAGATGGCAACCGCCAGCAATTAAAATAAATGGATCAGGCGTGCGTGAATTTGAACGCCGCAGGAAGTGAAAAACCCGGCCGACTTGGGGTCGGAGCTGACGCCCTTCGTCTTCCTCGGCGTCTTGGTTTCTCGGCGTTCATCCCTCTCCCGCCTGTCGCAAGCTTTGACCCAACTCGCCTTGACCATTCCAATCGCTATAATCCCCCGCCTTGAAGTTTAACCGCTGGAATTTTTATGACTCCTCCATCTGATCGCCGCTATCTGGCCACGCACGAATGGCACAAACTCGACGGCGAGCTTGTCGTCATCGGCATTACGCAGATTGCCGCGGATGAATTGACGGACATCACGTTTGTATCCCTGCCCAAAGTGGGCGAGGCGATTGCCGCACTTGGGCGATTTGGGGAGATTGAGTCGGTCAAAGCCACCAACGACCTGTATAGCGGGGTGGCCGGATCGGTAGTGGAAGTGAATTCAGAGCTTACGGCCAATCCGGGGCTGGTGAATTCCGATCCGTACGGCAAGGGATGGATGATCAAGATCAAACCCGCCAGTTTAGCCGGGCTTTATGAATTGCTGCCCGTCGAAGAATATCTGAAAAAAGTCGGTCACTGAATGTCCACGCAAAAGCCAACGCCCACAGCCTTTGAATCCTCTTCGTGTGTGATTGATTCCGCCGATACCTTTGCCAGCCGACACATCGGGCCCAGCAGCGAGGAACTGCGGCGCATGCTCGATAGCGTAGGGCAGGCCACGCTCGATTCGCTGAGCGACGCGGCGATACCCGCGTCCATCCGCATCAAAAGCCCGTTGCATTTTGAACACGTGAATCCGGCCGAGGGGGAATTCGCCCTCATCCAGCGGTTGGCGGCGATGGCCGAGAAGAATCAGGTCTTGCGCTCCTGCATCGGCATGGGGTATTACGATTGCATCACGCCGCCGGTGATTCAGCGGAATATCCTGGAAAACCCCGCGTGGTATACGGCTTACACACCCTATCAGGCGGAAATTTCCCAGGGCCGGCTCGAGGCGCTGCTGAATTTCCAGACCATGGTGAGCGACCTGACCGGCCTGGCCGTGGCGAACGCTTCGCTATTAGACGAAGGGACTGCCGCCGCCGAAGCGATGGCGATGGCCCACGCGATTTCCGGCGACGCGCGGAGTGCATTTTTCGTTGCGGACGACTGCCATCCCCAGACGATTGCCGTGGTGCGCACGCGCGCCGAATCGCTCGGCATCCGCTGCGTCGTGGGCGACGCCACGCGATTCGACGCCGCCAAACCGCCGGCCGACCTGTTCGGCATCCTCCTGCAATATCCCGGGACCGACGGGCGCATCGTCGATTACACGCGCCTGATCGCCCAGATGCGCGAGGCCAGGATCATCACCGTCGTCGCGACAGATTTGCTGGCTCTCACTCTGCTCAAACCACCGGGAGAATTGGGCGCGGATATCGCCGTCGGTTCGACCCAGCGGTTCGGCGTGCCGATGGGTTTCGGCGGGCCACACGCGGCGTTTTTGGCAACGGGCATCGAACACATCCGCCGCATGCCGGGGCGGATCGTAGGCGTTTCCCGCGACGTGCACGGCAATCCCGCCTTGCGCCTGGCCATCCAGACGCGCGAGCAGCACATCCGCCGCGAGAAGGCGACCAGCAACATTTGCACGGCGCAGGTGCTGCTGGCGGTGATCGCCGGAATGTACGCCGTCTGGCACGGGCCCGATGGGCTAAAACGCATCGCCCAGCGCATCGCGACGCTGACGGGCGCGCTGGCCGCGGGAATCCGCCGCATCGGGCACGAGGTCGCGCCGGGCGCCGTGTTTGATACCCTGCGCGTGACGCTCAACGGATTGCCAAGCGCCGCGGTTTTGGAGTCGGCCCGATCGCGAGGCTATAACCTGCGCGATCTGGGCGACGGCGCCATCGGCATTTCCCTCGACGAAACCAGCACGCGCGCCGATGTGGAGATTCTTCTGGAATCCTTCGCCGGGGGCGCGACCTATCGCCTGCCGGTTGAGCAGCTTGCCGCGACCATCGTCCCGTTGCCGGCGAACCTGCGGCGCACGTCTTCGTTTTTGACTCATCCCGTCTTCAATTCGCACCACAGCGAAACCGAGATGCTCCGCTACATCAACCAGCTTGCCGCGCGCGACCTGACGCTTGCTCAGTCGATGATCCCGCTTGGCTCGTGCACGATGAAGCTGAATGCGACCAGCGAGATGTTCCCGATTACCTGGCCCAAGTTCGCGCGACTGCATCCTTACGCACCCGCCGACCAGACGCGCGGGTACGCCGAGCTATTCACCCAGCTTGAATCATGGCTGGCCAACATCAGCGGAATGGCGGCGGTTTCATTGCAGCCCAACGCCGGAAGCCAGGGCGAATACGCCGGTCTGCTGGCCATCCGCGCTTATCACCGCCATCGCGGAGAGCCGGGGCGAAAAATCTGCCTGATTCCCACCAGCGCCCACGGCACCAACCCGGCCAGCGCGGTGATCGCGGGGTTTACGGTTGTGCCGGTCGCGTGCCGGCCAAGCGGCGATGTCGATCTGAGAGATTTGACCGAGAAGGCCGAAGCCCACCGCGATGACTTGGCCTGCCTGATGATTACCTATCCCTCAACGCACGGCGTGTTTGACGATCAGGTCGGCGAAATCTGCCGCATCGTTCACTCGCATGGCGGCCAGGTTTACATGGACGGGGCCAACATGAACGCCCAGGTCGGCCTGTGCCGCCCCGGCGATATCGGCGCGGACGTCTGCCACCTGAATCTGCACAAGACTTTCTGCATCCCCCACGGCGGCGGCGGCCCCGGCATGGGACCGATTGCGGTCGCGGAACATCTCAAGGCGTTTTTGCCGGGGAATCCGCTGGCGTCAGCACCCCAAAATGTAGGGTGGGCATCGCCCACCGATTTGCGCGAAGGTGGGCAGTGCCCACCCTACGCAAATTCTCAGTCCTCAGTCCTCAGTCCTCAGTCCTATTCTTGCGCGTCAGCGCCATACGGCAGCGCCCTCATCCTCACCATTCCCTGGGTTTACATTGCCCTCATGGGCGGCAAGGGATTAAAGCGGGCCTCCCAGGTGGCGATTTTGAACGCCAATTACATGGCCAAGCGATTAGGCGAGCATTATCCGATTCTCTTCACCGGTCCCGGCGGATTTGTGGCCCACGAATTTGTGCTGGATTGCCGGCCTCTGGAAGCATCCGCGGGAATCAAAGTCGAGGACATCGCCAAGCGCCTGATGGACTATGGCTTTCACGCCCCGACGATGAGCTGGCCGGTGCCGGGCACGCTGATGATCGAGCCGACCGAGAGTGAATCGACGGCGGAACTCGACCGGTTTTGCGACGCGATGATTTCCATCCGCCGGGAGATTGCGGCCATCGAACAGGGAAAAGCGGATCGCGCCGATAACGTTCTTAAGAATGCGCCGCATACCGCGCAGACCGTTACCGCCAATGAATGGCATCATCCCTACGGCCGCGAACAGGCCGCATTTCCCGCTTCCTGGGTAAGAGATCACAAATTCTGGCCGTCAGTGGGCAGAATCGACAATCCGTATGGCGATCGCCATTTGTTTTGCAGTTGCCCGCCGGTTTCCCAATAACTCGCCGTCTACTGATCCGGCGCCGTCGTCGGCGTGCCATTGGGATCCCACGGATCAAGGCCCGCTTTCACCGGTCCGGGCAGGAGCGTATCCACGTGCATGTCGAGCATGAGGTAATTGCTGCCGTAGAGGATGCCGTGGCGGTAGGCATCCACCTTGGTGTCGAAATCTCCCGTATCCATGTAGTAGTCGTATTGACTGGCCACTTTTTCTCCGGCCACGATAACATTGGTCGGGTCGCGCCCCGGCGGCAGGCCGCTGCTGTACTGGATGTCGCTCTGCGTGTTTAGGTTGTTGGGATTATCCATGGTCCGCGGATAGAGATGCGCGTTGACCAGGTACGAATGGCTCCCCAGCGGATTCTGATCGCTGGGGCAAATCATCACCGGCGGGTTCCAAATCTTAAACAGGTAATACGGCCAGACGTCGTACTGTGGCGGATTTGTCCCGGCCACCACCGGCGGATTGGGCGACTGCCATCCTTTGTTAGGCGGAAACAGAAAGCCGTTGTACACATCGGCATAGATCATCATGGACTGGCCGATCTGGCGGAGGTTGGACATGCAGGTCACTTTCTGAGCCTGCGCCTGGGCCTTGCTTAACGAGGGGAGCAGCAGTGCGATGAGAATGCCGATGATGCCGATCACCACCAACAGCTCCACCAGCGTGAAGCCACGTTTCCGCGGGGGAGTTGCAGTCCTTCTGGACGGGAAATCGCCTGTCGCAGCCATGTTTTCGCCTCTTCACCTTCACAGTGCACAGATGTGATCCGACTCAACCGGAGCGCTCACCCAGCCCGGCGCCGCTATTCTAGCGATTATCGCCGCGCGTCAACATGAAAGCATCCTGATAAACTTGTGATACGATACCGTTATGCATAGCGACATTGACCGCATCCTGATTTCGCGCGACCAGATCGCCGGCCGAGTCAAGGAACTGGCCGCGAGCATCACCGCGGATTTTTCGCGCGACGGGAGCGCCGGCCACAGCGGCGGCGACATGACCATCGTCGCCGTCATGACCGGCGCGTTTGTCTTCTGCAGCGATCTCATCCGCCACATTCCCATCGCCATGAAGATGGGGCTTTTCATGGTCAGCAGCTATCCCGGAGCGGCCGTCACCAGCATGGGATCGCAGGCACTCGCCAGACGCATGGGGGACGTGCGCGGGCGAAATGTGCTGGTCGTTGACGACATCCTCGATAGCGGCGGCACACTGAAATATGTCGTCCCCATGATTAAGGACTTAGGCGCCGAGACGGTGCGGTCCTGCGTGCTGCTGAGGAAAGACCGCCCCGCCGCCAAAACCGTGAATGTTGATTACGTCGGCTTTGACATCCCCGACGAATTCATCGTCGGCTACGGCCTGGATTTTAACGATTACTACCGCAACCTTCCCGATATCGCGACGCTCAAGCCGTCGGTATTTCAATCAGCCGCGAAAATAACGAAACCGGAGAATCGTCCGTGAGCGGCAACGTGCCTCAGCTTCATCCCACCGAGGAAGCGGCCGCGTTAACTCCCGCCGCCGGCGCGGGACTGGCGGCCCTGCTCACCAGCCACGTCCTGCGTGACGGCGAACTGGTTTTGCTGACGCTCAAACCGTCGCTGCTGTTCATCCCGCTGCAATCGCTGCGATTTGCCGTGATCGCCGGCTTTTTCGCCCTGCTGGGGGTTCTGGCCAACGGCCGCATCGACCAGGGCGACCGGCTTTATATTGAGATCGCCGTCATACTGGTTGCCTGCCGCCTGATGGTGGCCTCGCTGCAATGGATGGGCCGTTTGTATGTATTGACCGACCAGCGAATTCTCGATTGCCGAGCAGTTGGCAGACCATCGCCCGCCCGAAAAAAATCCACGCCAAGGTATTGGCCGCAATCACGCGGGCGAAGCAGTAGGCCGATTCGCAGCGGCGGTAACGGGCGCACCGTCGATCCAGACGCGCATAGGCAAGACATTGCGCTGTAGTATCTCCTCCAACGGATCACTCGCCCCGCCGATCTCAAACGCGACAAGATCCGCTCGCTTCCCGGGCGTCAGCGATCCAACCTGTTCGCTCAATTGCAGCGCCGTCGCCGCGCGTGTCGTCGCCATGCCCCAAAGCTCGACGGCGGAAACTTCCGGCGCGATCCGGCGCAGCAATCGCAAATCATCCACCAGATTCAAATCGGGCGAACTGGCGCAACTGTCCGTCCCCACGGCGACATTAATCCCCCGCGCCAGCATCTCGCGCCACCGATGAGGCCGATGCCCAAAATAGGCATGCGTGCGCGGGCAATACACCACGCTGGCCCGGCCGCGCGCGAGGATTTCCAACTCGTCGTCGTCGCAATAGTTCACGTGAGCCAACAGCGTTGGAAAACTCAGCAAATCCAAATCGCGCGCCAAGCGAATCGGGCCGCCGTCATAACGCGGGACCTTCTCATCCCAGGCATTCACGCCAACTTCCCAGAGATACCGAAACGGGCCGGTCTGCTCGGCCAGGAATTCCGCCTCGTCGGGCGTTTCCGCCAGGTGCGTCGCCAGCGGGCGATTGTTGCTGTTCGCAAAATCAAGGCAGCGCCGGTATCCCTCCGCCTCAACGGTGTACGGCGCATGCGGCGTAACGCCGACGATCAGACGCTCGCTGTCATGCGCGAGATCGCTGGCCGCAGCGAATCGCTCGTTGAGCAATCCGCGCCGCTGGGCCATACTGCTTGCTGATATCACCCACCGTCGTAACGCCGAAGCGAAGGGACTGGCCGATCCCCGATCGGACGGCCTTGGTGACAATCTCTTCCACGGCCCCGCCGAGACGCGGCGTCTGGCTCATCAGATTGATGATCCACTTCACAAAACTTTCCGGCGGTGGACCTTGGCGAAGGTCGCTCAGCTCCAGATGAACGTGAGCGTTGACCAGGCCCGGCATAAGAACGGCGCTGGGCAATTCCTCAACGACTGCGCCCGGATACTTCTCCCGCAAGAGCTTCGATTCACCGACGGCGACAACCCGCCCGTTCGATATGGCGATAGCGCCGTTCCGGATGGGCGGGCCGTCCATCGGGGCGACCCATGCGGCGCAGAGCAGGTTGGCGTGCTGATCGGGCATCGGGCGGATGTTCTTACAAGAGAACGTCTAAAGCAAAAAGGACGATATGTAAGCTATAGCCACAGTTCTTCCAAACGTCGCGCGAATTCAAATCGGCCGGCCAGTCAACAAAAACGCCTACCCAGCGGTAGAACTCAGGTAACGGTTGCCTCCATTTCAAAGTCGAAACAAGCGGAAAGGGAACGTATGCTTCATTTGACTGATACCAACAGCCGGGAGCACTGGGTCAGTTTTTTGCGCTGCCTCTGCGCCCTTGTCCTTGCCACCGCGATCCTGTCGCTCTCGGTGCCGGCTCGGGCCGCGGACGCCACGACGAGCTACAAGTTTTCGTTCTCTCCGGGCGGGGCGGCGGCCGGTTACACGCAGGTTACGCCACAAACGTCTTACAGTGACGCGACCGGGTACGGATTCGAGCCGGGCAGCAAGGTTGCCGCTGTCGAGGGCGGCGCTGATCCGACGACGGGATTTGTCACTTCCACTGCTCCATTCTTTTTTTCGGCGAAACTACCCGAGGGAAATTATCGCGTCACGGTCACCCTGGGCGATCCCAAGGCCGAATCGCTCACGACGGTCAAGGCCGAACTGCGCCGCTTGATGCTTGAGCGCGTCCACACCGATGCGGGCCAATTCGTCACCCGCACGTTTGTGGTCAATATTCGCACTCCCCTGCTGGCCGACGGAACTCAGGTCAAACTGAAAGACCGGGAGAAGCAGTCTGAAGCCCGGGCCTGGGATGACAAGCTGACTCTCGAATTCAGCGATCAGCATCCGGCCGTGTCGTCGATTGTGATCGAGCCGGCCGGCAAGGTGACGACCGTTTATGTGATTGGAGACTCCACGGTGTGCGACCAGCCGAGCGAGCCGTTCAATAGCTGGGGGCAGATGCTGCCCCGCTGGTTCAAGACTGATGTAGTCGTGGCCAATCATGCCGAGTCCGGTGAGACGGCGGCAGGTTTTGTTGGCGAGAAGCGCATCGACAAGATCATGATGACCATGACCGCCGGCGACTACATGATTATGCAATTCGCCCACAATGACATGAAGAACAATAGTCCAGGGGCGCTGGACCGCTATAAGCAGTTGCTCGCACAGTTTTGCGCCCAGACGCGCGCCAAGGGGGCGACTCCGATCATCTGCACGGCGGTAAGCCGCAAGACTTTCGGCCCCGACGGGAAGATCAGGAATTCGTTCATTACCTCGCAAGGGGATTACATCGCCGCGGCCCGGCAGGTTGCCGCTGAACAGAAAGTGATGCTGATCGACCTCAACGCCCTGACGGCCACTTTTTATGAAGCGGTTGGCCAGGCCGATGCCGGCAAGCTATTCGCCGGCCCAAACCAGGGCACCCACCACGACGATTTCGGCAGCTACGAAGTCGCCAAGATGGTCGTGCAGGGCATCAAGGACAGTTCGCTGCCATTGGCGGCCGACGTGGTCGACGATTGGAAGCCCTTCGATCCGGCCCATTTTGATCCGCTGGCGGACTTCAAGCTGCCGCCCGATCCGGGACGAGCCACGCAGGCGCCTTTGGGGAATTGATTACGTCGCGCGATCGCGGCGGAGGGCGATGGTAGTTACATCCCCGTTCGCGAAAGAAGGACCTTGTCGTCTACCCTACATCTAATATGCGGTTTGCCCGGGTCGGGTAAGACGACGTTGGCCAAAAGGCTTGAGATGGAGTTGCCCGCCTTGCGCCTCTCGCCGGATGAATGGATGGCCCGCATCGTCGGAAATGGCTACGACGAGGGCAGGCGCGAGGCGGTCGAAGCCGTGCAATGGGAAATCGCGGCGCGGGCGATTGGCCTGGGCGTTGATGTGATCCTGGAGAACGGCTTTTGGTCCCGCGCGGAGCGCGATGATTACCGGCAATGGGCCGCGGCCCTGGGCGCGAAGACCAAGTTGTATTTCCTCGACGTCGGACGCGATGAGTTGCTAAAGCGACTGGCATCGCGTAACGCCGCGCTGCCTGCGGAAACATTCACAGTTAGTGAGGCGCAACTCGATTTGTGGCAAAGAAGCTTCGAGCCCCCGACGGCAGATGAATTTGAGTGAATTTTGAAGACGCCTCAGCCCTCCCCGGACTATCCCAATTCTTCCTTCAGCATCCCCCCCACCTTCCGCGCCTCCTCCAGTCTCTTGCGCGCGATCGCGCAGACGACCGGAAAATGAAACCCTTCTTTCAGCCGCGCTTCCCAGTAACCGTATTGTTCGCGTTTCTCCAGAGCCAGCGACAGTTCACCCACGCCTTCTCCTTGCTGAGCCAGTTGCATGGCATGGGTAAGGAGGCCTATGACGCCAAAGTCATCAAGGTTAACGGCATCGGCCAGCAAGCGGGCCTCGTCCAGCATGGGGGCTCGCTGGGGCGCTTCCTGGAGGATGCGGACGGCGCGATCCAGCAGCGCCTCGTCGAATTCACCGCCCAGGTGGGTCACCATCAGCTCGGCGGCCTGCTCAAAGCGCTCGCGCAAATTGGTGCGGCCCGGTTTGGTCGGGGCCGATCCCTTGCTGGGGCGTGCCGGAAGCTGCAGGGCAAAGCAGGCCAGGTGCAAAGCCGCCCCGTCAGCCTGCGGGCCGGCCAGGTTCATGGAAATAAACGAATTCACCCGCTGCCAGAGCCGCTGCGCGTCAAAGGCAAGCGGCGAGGTTGTCCCGTGGGATTTGGAGCCTTTGGAACTGGCCCCCACCCGCTCGCCCGAGGCGCGATCGTCGATTTCTCCCAGTAATTTCAGCAAACGATCAACAAGAATTGTGTCCAGCGGCATGCGATTTCCCTGAGCATGCAAATCTTTGCGCGGCGACTATATCATCTATACATTACGATTATGAAAAGAGGTAAGCCATGAAAGTCTGTTTAAATCGAGCGACGGCCGGATCCGGCCTGCAACTGCCGGAGTTTGTCGAGTTGGCCGCTTTGGCGGGATTTGACGGAGCCGATGTGGACATGGCCTGGGGCTTGGTGAATGGGTCCGACGCGCTGGCCGCGCTGTATGCCAAGCACAAACTGGCCATGGGCGCCTGGGGCATCCCCTTCGATTGGCGCGGCGACATCAGCGGCTCAGCCGAAGGCGTGGCCCTCCTGGCCAAACAGGCCAAGGTGGCGGCGGACGTGGCGTGCGATTCCTGCTGCACCTGGATCATGCCCTCGTCGGAGTTTCCGCTGCATCACAATTGGCACTTTCATTTGCAGCGGCTCATGCCCATTGCCAAGGCGCTGGCCGATCACGGATTGCGCCTGGGGCTGGAGTTTGTCAGCCCCTACCACCTGCGGCGCACGCGCTCCCACGAGTTCGTCTATACGCCGATGGCCATGCTCGACCTGGCCGCGGAGTTGGGAGATAACTGCGGCCTGCTGGTCGATTCATTCCATCTCCATGCCGCCGGGGAACCGATGAGCGTCTTGTCGCATATCCCGGCTCACCGGATCGTGTATGCCCACATCAACGACGCCCCGCCGGGAGCGCTCGACCAGGTCCACGATCGCCGGAGGCTGCCTCCGGGCGAAGGGGTCATTGACCTGAAAGGCTTCGTCCAGGGTCTGACGCAGGCAGGATACCGAGGGCCGATTTCGGTGGAAATCCTAACGGAATCGCAGCGGCCTGATTCGGGGCTGGAACTGGCACGCAAGGCGCTGCAGGCGACCAAGAAGATGCTGGAGAAGGCATAACTGCCAACCCAGACCCGCCCTTGCGTTTCATATTTCCAAGCCTGCCACATTGGCAACTGCTCTTGCGTGAGTTGCTAAGGCAACTGCCAGCCTGACAGGGAATGTGCTTTTGCCGCGGATCGGATCGTGATCGTAAAATCATCATTTATAACCACTTATAGTTATTCAATTTGTCACAAGTCATCGGCACCGCCTTTGTTTTAGGTGAGGTCGTTAGATTCCCCCGGTTTGATCGAAGCCCAACTGTCGGCTTCGCTAAAAGGAGATTTGGCATGGCGGCAAAAATGTTGACCTTTGATGCGGACGCTCGCAAGGCTCTTTTGCAAGGTGTGACGAAACTGGCTCGGGCGGTCAAAGTGACGCTTGGGCCACGTGGCCGCAACGCGGTCTTGGACAAGGGTTGGGGGGCGCCGACGATCACCAAGGACGGCGTGAGCGTGGCCGAGGAAGTCGAACTTCAAGACAAATATGAAAACATCGGCGCCAAGCTCGTCAAGGAAGCCGCCAGCAAGACCAGCGATGTGGCCGGCGACGGAACCACCACTGCGACAGTCCTAGCCGAGGCGATCTTCAAGGAAGGGTATCGCGGTTTGGCCGCCGGGATCGACGCGATGGCGATGGCCCGCGGGATTCGCCGGTCGGTCGATGCCGTTTCGGAGCACCTTCGCAAAATCTCCAAGCCCATTAACGGCAAGGCGGATATCGCTTCGGTGGCCAGCATTTCCGCCAACAACGACACAGAAATCGGCAAGATCATGGCCGATGCGTTTGAGCGCGTCGGCAAGGATGGCGTCATCACCGTCGAGGAAGGCAAGAGCGCCGAAACCTACGTTGACGTGGTTGAGGGGATGCAATTTGACCGCGGCTACCTCTCCCCCAACTTTATCACCAATCCTGACGAATTGATTTGCGAACTGGAGAAAGTCTTTGTCCTGGTCTATGAGGACAAGATCAGTTCCGCCACCAAGCTCATCCCCCTGCTGGAAAAGATTCAAAAGGCCAAGCGGCCGCTGTTGATCATCGCCGAGGATGTGGATGGCGAGGCCCTGGCGACGCTGGTTGTGAACAAGCTGCGCGGCATCCTGAACGTCGTCGCGGTGAAGGCCCCCGGTTATGGCGACCGCCGCAAGGCGATGCTCGAAGACATTGCCATCCTGACGGGCGGTACGGCAATCATGAAGGACTTGGGCGTTGAACTCGACAAAGTCGAGATGGACCATCTCGGCCAGTGCAAACTCGTCCGGGTGGACAACGACAACACCACCCTCATCGAAGGCGCCGGCGAGAGCAGCGCCATTCAAGGCCGCATTGAACAGATTCGCCGCGAAATCGACGTGACCACTTCCGACTATGACCGCGAGAAGCTGCAGGAACGCCTGGCCAAATTGGCCGGCGGCGTGGCTCAGGTGAACGTCGGCGCGGCTACCGAAGCCGAACTCAAAGAAAAGAAGGCCCGCATCGAAGACGCCCTCCACGCGACCCGCGCGGCAGTTGCCGAAGGCGTCGTTCCCGGCGGTGGCGTCGCACTCATCCGAGCCATGAAGGCCCTTAACGGCGGAAAGAACCTTGAGATGGAAGGCGATGAGGCCTATGGCGTGAAAGTCGTGCGTAAGGCGCTGGCCGCTCCGCTGTGGCAGATCGCCGAGAACGCCGGTGAAAGCGGCTCGGTCGTTGTTCGCCGCGTGATGGAATCCAAGGATCATGAAGGGTTTAACGCATTAACTTGCGAATATGTGGATGTCGTGAAAGCCGGCATCATTACGCCGACGAAAGTCGAGCGGACCGCCTTGCAGAACGCCGCGGAAGTCGCGATTTTGCTTCTGACGACGGATTGCATCGTCGTCGAAGCCCCCAAGAAGAAGGACGACCACGCCGGCCACGGCCACGGCGGCGAAGGCATGGGTGGTATGGGCGGAATGGGAGGAATGGGTGGCATGGGTGGGATGGATGATATGATGTAAAAGGACTCGAATTGGAATTAGCCCTCAGGGTGCCGGCGTGGTGGCATAGGGATAAATTCAAAATGACGTTGCAAGACTTCCAACAGCTTCTTAACGCTCAGCCCTTCGAGCCTTTTCGCATTGTGATGTCGAGCGGGCAGTCTTACGACGTTCGGCATCCGGAGATGGCAAAACTTCTTCGCACTAAATTGCTCGTTTTCCTGGACCCGGACAAAGACGGCATTGCGGACCGGTTTCACATGTGCTCATTGTTGCATGTAACGGTCGTCGAGCCGCTGCTCAGTAATAAGAAACATAAACCATAGCGGCGGCTCGTCAGGACCGCCGTGAAGAGAAAGTCAAAAGAGAGGATTGCAACATGAAACTTCGACCCCTTGCGGATCGTGTAATCGTAAAACAGTCGGAAGCCGAGACCAAGACGGCCAGCGGGATCGTCCTGCCGGATTCGGCGAAGGAAAAGCCCACGCGCGGAAAAGTCATTTCCGTCGGCCCGGGCAAGCTCGATGACCATGGCAAGCGCATGGAACTCGGCGTGCGCGAAGGCGACACCGTCTACTACGGCAAATACAGCGGCACGGAGATCGAGGTTAACGGCGAGAAGTTCGTCATCCTCCGCGAGTCCGATGTGCTGGGCGTAGTGGAGTAATTAAACCTTCCGCACGCGGCAGGGCGGACCTGCGTTCGCCGGCGATGAATTTGAGCATTTTTGTCCAGGGCAACGAAATAGAAGTTGCCCACTTAGAAAACTACCCGAGGAAGCACCCATGGCAGCCAAGCAAATGATGTTCGAGTCCCAGGCGCGG
>JBEKYH010000150.1:0-9982 GCA_049511115.1 Tepidisphaeraceae bacterium
AGGTCAATTCATCGCCGCCGGGCGGGTCGAGATAAGGATCCGTGAGGCGGTAATCCATTGCGGACAGGCCTGATGTACCGGGGTAAGCGAGATAGGTAGCCTGCACGGGGGCGGGTTTGTAGGCGAAGGCCAAAAGGCGATTGTGAGGAGCGTGGAGGGTCAGGTCCACGAGGATATCGATGCCGTCCTGGCGGATGAGGTCGGCGGCGTGGCGATCGGAAATGCCTATCAGGTTGCGCCACCTGTCGACGTGGTTGCGAATTCTGCTGGTGGTGGTGTCAGGGACGAGGACATTAGCGTAGGCGAAAATTTCGACGTTTTGATGGTGGTGATTCTCCAGGAGAGGGAGGATGAATCGCCCGAGGGAATCGTCCCGGAAATCGGCGGAGACATAGCCAATTCGCAGGCACCTGTCGGGATTGCGGTCGTTGGCGTGCGGTTGACGAAACTTCTTCCGAGGCTCGGCGTGCTGCTGGTCCCAGCGGTGATGCTCGATAGCGATGGCCGCCGCGTCGTAGCCGGGATGATGATGCAGGGCATGGATGAGATTGCTGTGGAATTCGACAAAGGTCGGCTCAATCTCCACCGCGACGCGAAATTCGGCGACGGCTTCGTCGATCCGCCCTGCGCTCGCCAGGGCCTTGCCAAGGCTGCTGTACGGTTGGGCGTACATGAAATTGAGGTCGATGGCGCGCTTAAGAACTTCGATGGCCTCGTCGGGATGGCCGGAACCTTGAAGCGCGTTGCCGAGGTTGTTGTGAGCTTCAGCAAAATCGGGGGCAAGCGCAACCGCGTGGCGACATGCGGCGATGGCCTCGTCGAAGCGCTGCTGGTCAAAGAGGGCGCTCCCGAGATTACTGAGCGCGTGAGCGAAATCTGGCTTGAGCATAAGCGCCTGGTGGAACGCGGCGACGGCCTCGCCGAGGAATCCCTTTAAATGCAGAGCGATGCCGATGTTGTTGTACGCTTCGGGGAATTCCGGCTTGAGAGCCAGGGCCTGGCGATAAGCGGCGAGAGCTTCGTCCACATGTCCCTGGCCTCGCAAGGCGTTGCCAAAATCGACGAGGACGGCCGCGTCGGCGGGTTTGAGGGGGACCGCCTGGCGCAGCAAATTGGCGGCGGCGTCGTGTCTGGCGGCTTTGTATGCGATGATTCCCAGGAGATGAAGCGCGTTGCCGTGCTGGGGGTCGTAGCCCAGGATGCGGCGGCAGAGCAGCTCGGCCTGGCGCAGGCGGCCCGACTCGTAATGCTCCAGGGCGATGTTATAGGGATCATCCGGCATGGTTAAAGTATTTCCAAGCGGCGATGATACGATTGTCCGCACGTTGTCGCAAAATTCGGTTGTGGGAAATCGGCCGAATGAGAGAAGTGTAAGGAAGGCTACGGGGCACATGCTGAAAACAATCGTACAATCGGTGCGTTTTGCCGCCAGCGCGGGGGAACTGTATGACATCTACCTCGATCCCGCGCGCCATGCGGCAGTGACGGGGGCGCCGGTGAAAATCAGCGCCAAAACCGGCAGTAAATTCAGCGCTTTTGACGGGATGCTCAGCGGGAGGATGCTGTTTACGATTTCCGCACAACTCATCGTGCAGCGATGGAGAAGCTGCATGTTTCATGAAGGGGATTTGGATTCGATCCTGGTGCTTCGCTTCATCCAGGACGGCAAGCGCGGACGGATTGACCTCGTACATGCCAACGTCCCCAACCACGATTTTGCGGGCGTGACCGAGGGGTGGGAGAAATATTACTGGAAGCCGCTGCGGGCGTATCTAAAAACTTCGCGGTTAAACGGCTAACATGCTTTCCCATTGACGCGGCTCCGATCCATCCAAGCCGAGACCAACAAGCTCGCGCCGGAGGATCGCGCGGGGCATGACTGGTATCGGTTTGTTCTCTCCTTTCCGCCGCACTTGGTGCGGGATTATCTGGAAGAATTTGAGGTGACGGCACAGTCACAGGTGCTCGACCCGTTTTGCGGAACGGGCACGACGCTGGTGGAATGCGCCAAGCGGGGAATCAAGTCGGTTGGCGTCGAGGCCAATCCGATGGCGCATTTCGCGGCGGAAGTAAAGACAAATTGGTCTGGCGATCCAAGCGAACTGCTCCATGATTCGCAGTGCGTTGCGGACGAGGCGGCCGCGGCGATGGGCGGTCCGCCGTGGAGAACGCTGCCCGAGGAAGCAGCGGAGCTTTTATTGGCCGATTCGATCTCGCCGCTGCCGCTGCACAGGACGCTCGTCTTGCTCGAAACGCTCAATCGCAATTCGATGCTTCCGGTGCGGCGATATCAGCGCCTGGCGCTCGCGAAGGCGCTGGTGACGACGATTGGCAATCTGCGGTTTGGGCCGGAGGTGGGCGTCGGGCCGCCAAAGGCCGACTCGCCCGTCCTCGAATCGTGGCTGGAAAATGTGCGGGCGATTGCCTGCGATCTTGAAGAACTGCGGCGGCTGAATAGTCCGCGGCCGCGCGTGCATCATGCGGATTCGCGGCGGGCCAGTGCGTTGATTGAGCCGAAGTCGATAGACGCAATTGTCACGTCACCCCCCTACCCCAATGAAAAAGACTATACGCGCACCACGCGCCTGGAATCCGTCTTGCTCGGCTTTCTGAAAAACAAGGCAGACCTGAGGGCGCTAAAAGGCGGGCTGATGCGATCCAACACGCGCAATGTCTACAAGGACGACCACGACGACGAATGGATCGCGGGGCACGGAGCGATCCAGCAGATTGCCGATGCGATTGAAAATCGCCGCATCGAACTGGGCAAGACCAGCGGATTTGAGCGGCTTTATGCGCGCGTGACGCGCCTTTATTTTGGCGGAATGGCCCGGCATCTCGAAGAGTTGAAACCGCTTCTCAAGCCGGGGGCGAGATTAGCGTATGTGGTCGGAGACCAGGCGTCTTATTTGCGGATCATGATCCGAACCGGGCAATTGCTGGCCGACGTGGCGCAGCGGTTGGGATATCGCGTGGACGGAATTGACCTGTTCCGCACCCGGCGGGCGACCGCGACGGGAGAGTTGCTGAGAGAGGAAGTGCTCTTGCTCCGATGGCCCGGGTGAGAAAAGCCAAATCGAACCGCCAAGACCGCCAAGAACGCCCAGGAATTCAGAAATGCTTACTCACCGCGAAGGCGCAGAGGACGCGGAGCAGACCGAAATCGAAATCGATTCTTTTGGCAACGATTTGATTTAACTCCTCTGCGAACTCTGCGCCTCTGCGGTTGGTAAGGTTCTCCCTTGGCGTTCTTGGCGGACTTGGCGGTTCGATTTCTGCGAATTGTCTTGGCCAAAAGCTAACCAAATCTATAAACTGGGGGATGGTGTGTGCCGTTGGCGGCGGCGAGCCGCTGTCCTATCTTTTCGCCAGGAGATCAGCCATGCCTTCCTATACCACGGGTGACATCAGAAACGTCCTTATCGTCGGCCACGGGGGCAGCGGAAAGACCACCTTGGCCGACGCAATGATTTACGCGGCCGGCGCGGTGAACCGGAAAGGTTCGGTGACTGACGGCAGCAGTTTCGGCGATTTTGAGAAGGAAGAGAAGGAACACGGACATTCGATCTACGCTCACCTGCTCAATTGCGATCACATGGGCAAGCACATCAATCTGATCGACACGCCGGGCAGCCCCGACCTGGCGGGGCAGGCGATTGCCTGTCTGCCGGCAGTCGAGACGGTGGCTTGCGTCATCAACGCACAGAGCGGGATTGAAGTCGTCACGCGGCGGCTCATGGAGGCGGCCAAGGAACGCAATGTGCCGCGGGCGATCATCATCAATAAGATCGATCTGCCGGAACTCGATCTGCCGGCGCTGGTCGCGCGGATTCAGGAGACCTTTGGGCATGAGTGCCTGCCGATCAATCTGCCAACGGGTTCGGGCAAGGCGGTGGTGGAGTGTCTGCTGAATAATTCGGGGGAGGCGGATTTCGGATCGGTCAAGGAGTCGCATACCGCGATCCTCGACCAGATCGTCGAGCTCGACGAAGGGTTGATGGAAAAATATCTGTCGGGCGACGAGCCGGATTACACGCTGCTGCATGCGCCGTTTGAAAAGGCAATGGACGAGGGGCATGTGGTGCCAATCTGTTTCACCGACGCGCGGAGCGGCGTGGGCGTGCCGGAACTCCTGGACGCGATCGCGCGGCATTTCCCCAGCCCGCTGGAGGGAAATCCGATGCCTTTCCTGACGGGGGAGGGAGCCAATGAGAAGCCGTTTGCGTATGTGCCGGATGTGAACAAGACGCTGCTGGCTCACGTGTTTAAGGTGACGACCGACCCGTTCGTGGGGAAGCTGGCGCTGTTCCGCGTGCATCAGGGAAAGGCGGCGGCGAATTCGCAGATTTACATCGGCCATGCCAAAAAGCCGATCAAGCTGGGGCATATTTCGCATGTGCAGGGGAAGGACCATCGGGAAGTGCAGGAGATCATCGCGGGGGATGTCGGCGCGGTGGCCAAGATCGAGGAGATTCACACCGGCGACGTGCTGCATGACGATCACGCGCTGGACAGCGTGCATTTGAAGCCGCTGGTGTTTCCAACGCCGATGTTCGGGCTGGCCATCACGCCCAAGGCGCGCGGCGATGAGCAGAAGATCAGCGGGGCGCTGGCGAAGTTGGCGGAGGAAGATCCGACATTCAAATGGAGCAGCGACCGGCAGACGCACGAGGTCGTTATCCACGGTCTGGGCGAACTGCATCTGCGGCTGGTGCTGGAGCGCTTTGCGAAGCGCGGATTGCACGTGGATACCAAGCCGCCCAAAATCGCCTACCGCGAGACGATTCAGCAGTCGGCCGATGGGCACTACCGGCATAAGAAACAAACCGGCGGGGCGGGACAATTCGGCGAAGTGTTCCTGCGCGTCGAGCCGCTGGAGCGCGGCAAGGGATTTGAGATCGTCAATGAAGTGATCGGCGGGACCATCCCGGGGCAGTTTATCCCGGCGGTGGAGAAAGGGATTCACGACCTGATGGATATGGGGGCCATTGCCGGATATCCGCTGCAGGACATCCGCATTGCCATCACGGACGGGAAGCATCATCCCGTGGACAGCAAGGAAGTCGCCTTCCGAACGGCGGGCAAATTCGCGTTTAAGGATGCCGTGATGAAGGCGCGCCCCGTGCTGCTGGAGCCGATTGTGCACATGGAAATTACCGTGCCGGAGGACAAGATGGGGGCCATCACCGGCGACCTGTCCGGCAAGCGCGGACGCATCCAGGGGACCGACGTGGTGGGCGGAGGAATGGCTATGATCAAAGCCAGTGCGCCGCTGGCGGAAGTGATGCAGTACCAGTCGCAGCTCAAGAGCGTCACCGGCGGGCAGGGATCGTTTGTGATGGAATTGAGCCACTACGAGGCGGTGCCGCCGCATGTGCAGCAGCAGATCGTGGCACAGTACAAGCCGAAGGCGGAGGAAGAGTAGCGATGGCAACCAGCAATCCCCTGGACATTCTGCTTGAACACGACCAGTGGGCGACAACGCAGATTCTACACGCCTGCGAAAAGCTGACGGCCGATCAGTTTGCGCGGAAGTTCGAGATGGGCCCGGGTTCGTTGCAGGCCACGCTGACGCACATGATTTCCGCGAAGAAGACCTGGACGGATACCCTGATGGAGCGCCCGCTGACGGCGCGAATCGATCAGACCGGTGCAGTGTATTCGCTCGGGCAATTGCTTGAATTGCACAAGGAGTCGGGCGATGAATTCATGTTGGTTGCGAGGAAGCATCCCCTGGACGAAATCGTCAAACGAACGCGCGAGGGAAAGGAATTCTCGTTCACGCGCGGGGTGGTCATCGCGCAGGTCACCACGCATGGGATGCACCACCGCGCGCAGTGCCTGAACATGCTGAGGCATCTGGGGGTTAAGCCGCTGCCGATGTCCAGCGTGGCGGAGTGGGCGCGGACGGCTGTAATCGCATAGTAGCACTGGTTTTCAGGCTGGTCTGCGACTGGATTTAACGACACAGCCGGGGTTGCGCCGCACCGCCGATTGCCATGGGCCGCGCCTTGCTAGGTAATTGTTTATCGCGCGGGCATTTCTGTTCATGCCGAATCTTATCGACGTGATAGTGCCAATGTTCCCGGAGAGGCTCGAACCTTCAACCTTCGGCTCAGGAGGCACCGCACCAGTGCCCAATTCCTCGCGAATACGTGCCTTACGATTCTCACAAATTACAGGAATGGGTCTGGCTTTCAAGGGTTTGGTACGGGTTTGGTACGACAAAAACAAAACTTGTCAGGGTCTATGGCGCTTTCAATTTCGTTTGCTCTGCGGATATCCACGACAGCAATTCCGTTGAATCGTGCAACTGCCGGGCTTCGTCGGGCAAGCCCTGCAATAATTGCTCGGCTTCGCTCAGTTCTTCCCGGCTTCGGGCCCATCCATCGGCATCCGAGGGCTCAGCGAGTGATTGCACGTAAAGCGCCCGGGCGAAAAACTGCCGAAATTGCACATTATCCACGCCCTGGGTTTGCCATTGGCGAACGAGCACTATGACTGGCTGGATTGTCTTCGTTGCTTCAACCTTTTCAGCCTGCCCAGCTTGTGCGTGCGCCAGCAGCACTTGTCCCCATGGATAGACAACATCACGGAGAACACGATCGCTATCAGCTCGATACTCGTGGAGGCGAAGCGCCAGCAGTGCGCGAGCAGCCGCCTCTGACTGAGGATACCGCCCAAGATGGATGTCAGCTTCGGCTATGTCGTACAGCCCATCGGCCTGAATGATCGGGAAAAGTCGCGGCAGACGCCCCTCGTTGTCTTTCGCAAACTGCAAAGCCGCGGCGGCCATCGTTTCGACATCTGCATCTTCGCCAAACGCCATTTTGACTTGACGCGTTGTCATATCCAGCCAGAGCTTGTAGTTTTGGGTTTTGTCGCCGGCGTCATTTCGGCTTAGAGCGGTCTCGACGCAACGCGTACACTCCACTAACGCTTCATCCGCCGCCCCCCGATCGCCGCTCTCAGCTTCCCAAGCAGCAATCTCCCCATATAAGCCCGCTCTGTCCCGTGAAGAGAGGTGGCTGTCGGCGTCCCCCTCAGGGTGCCACTCAATTGTGGCGCGAGCATCGCCGATGGCTTGGCCGACACGACCCAGCCTGAAGGTGCGGCCGGCGGACATGTAACCGATATCGCTGAAATTGCCCCATGGAGCGGCAGCCGAAGGATCGGAACGCACAAGGTTTTCCGCCGCCTCTTTGCCCGCCGAAAGGTATTTCTCTGCCTCCGCGTCGTTCAACTGTTCGACCGCGATCTTGGCCAGCAGGTTGTCCGCTTCAGAGATGCAAGCCATCGCCCATAAGTCGCCCGGTCGGCGTAGTAGGATCTTTTGGGCATAGCTCAGAGTTTGCTCTTCCAGCCGCTTGGCGTTGTCCAATCGGCCAACGCCCATCCATTCCCTTGCCTCGGAGTCGGCGGTGTCGGCGTAGGCGCAGACCGCAGTCAGGTTCGACCAGTCGGATGCTCCGGCGCTTGCCTCGACAGCTAGGGCCTCCTCGGCCGTTTGCACTCCCTGTTCAGGGTCCTGGCTGTGGCTGAGGTAGTCGAGGAATTCGGCATACAGTAGCCTGACTCGGTTGGAGCACTGCGGCGACATCGCCGCCGCTTTCAGCAGATCAATACCGCGTTGCGCTGCGGCTGGGTCGGATACGAGGCTGTTCCATGATTTCGCCTGCAATGCGATGCCCGAGCCGTACACGTTTTCCTCGCTCTGGTCGCCCTGTCGACGCAGTTGCTCGAACGTGCCAAGCGCTTTCTCGGCGATCTCTTGCGCTTCGGTCTGGTCACCCTGCTTGGCGAAGATCAGTGCCAGGCGAGCCTGAGCTATCGCGCGGTTGCGCTCGGTGTCAGCGTTGCGAAGTGAGGCGGGCAGGCTGTCGTAATAATCGAGCGCCTTGCGCTCCAGGTTCGCGACAATTTCCAAGCGGCCGCTGGGCTCCAGCTCAGTGTAGAAATCATCGAGCATGAAATTCGAAAGTTTTTCGGCGTCACCACGGCTCTGTAGTGCCAGCTCCTCGGCGCGCTTGGCGCGAATCAGCCCGACCGTAGTGCCGATGACGCCCAAAATCAGCGCCGCCGCGATCGCCGTTCCCGCGGCGAATGCAATTTTGTTCCTGCGAAACGATTTCTGCAGCCGATACCATCGGCTTGGCGGGCGCGCTAACACCGGCTCATTGTTCAAGTGCCGCTGGATTTCGGCAACCAGGCCGCTGACAGTCTCGTAGCGACGAGTGCGGTCCTTTTCGAGACATTTCATGACGATCCAATCCAGGTCGCCGCGCAGAAGATGGATGAGCTTGGGAGCGTCGGACGAACGTCGCACCGCCGTCGATTGCAGCTCTTCTCCTTTCAATGTCGCCAGCTTTGTCGATGGCTTTGTGGGTTCTTTTTCGCGGATCGCTTTCCGCATCGCGTCGATGCCCATCGACATCAACTCCGTTGCATCAAACGGCGTGCGTCCGGTGAGTAGTTCGTAAAGCAATACGCCCAGCGAGTAAATGTCGCTGCGCGTGTCCACGTCCAGCCCGCTCATCTCCGCCTGCTCGGGGCTCATATAGGCGGGAGTGCCAATGAACTGCTGGAATTGCGTATAAACTGTTTTATCCGTCAGATCGCCATGCGTGGCCTTGGCGATCCCAAAGTCGATCACCTTCGGTACCGGGACACCGTCGTGCAGCGTCACGAGCACATTTGACGGCTTGACGTCGCGATGGATGATTCCTTTTTGATGCGCGTGTTGTATCGCATTGCAGATTTGAATGAACAGCTCGATCCGCTGTTTTGTGTTCAGTTTATGCTGATCGCAATACTCCGTGATCTTGATTCCCCTCACCAATTCCATTGCGAAATAAGGCCTGCCCGCCTCTGTTGCTCCGGCATCGTACACCTTGGCGATGTTGGGATGATCCATCATCGCCAAGGCTTGGCGCTCCGCTTCAAAGCGAGCGACGACTGCTCGGGTGTCCATGCCGAGCTTGATGATCTTCAGGGCGACGCGGCGTTTGATGGGTTGTTTCTGCTCCGCGACATAGACTACACCGAAGCCTCCTTCGCCGATTTGCTCCAGGATTTTATATCGCCCGATCGTTGTCACCGGCCCCCCGCCCGGCGCATCGCGTGCCTCTTCCCACGCGATCGGAGGCTCGACCGTCGGGGAACCTTGGCCGGCATCTTCAATGTCGTCGGGCATGCGAAATTCGCCTCGAAGGCCATTGAGGCCTGATCTCGGACTGACCAAACTCAGGCGGCCGATGACCGTCGGCCCCGGCGGCTGGGGGTCATACTGTTCGGCAGACCTATCCGGCGGACAACTGCCGATTGTGCCCGGCAAATGCGGTTTTGTCGATCAACCGGACGTGAGAACTGCCGCCCAAATGATGTCGATAGAGGAATTTAGTACGGAACAGAAACAATCCGATGGCACGATCGTTCGTAAGTCTTTGTCTATCAATGTTCCCGGAGGGGCTCGAACCTTCAACCTTCGGCTCCGGAGGCCGACGCTCTATCCAATTGAGCTACGGGAACCTGATTTTCACAGGATATCGGGCGCGGCGCGTTTGGGCAACAAAACCGGGCGGCAAACATACCGGCAGGTAGCGACATATCCATAAACAAATTGGGTCATCGCAAGGTTGATTGCGATGACCCAATCATGTTCACCCAATGAGCCGCAGAATCAGGCTGCGCGGCGCGTCTTACGCCAGGTGACATAGCCGAGGCCAAGCATCAGAGCCAAGCCACCGACCAAGCTGCTGGGAAGCGGCGTGAGCGCGGGGCCGAAGAGTCCAACCACGGCGTAGTCAGCGCTGGTGTTGTCGTTGACACCCCAGGCGATGTCAGCCGACGGATCAACGCCCCAGGCGCCGTCGATCAGCGTCCAATCCGCGGCGGACAGCAGCGCCGGATCCGTGGTGCCGGGGAAGAGGCTATCAACATAGCTCAGGAACGAGCCGTTGTAACCATCGGCCGCGTCGGCGCC
>JBEKYH010000151.1:0-9942 GCA_049511115.1 Tepidisphaeraceae bacterium
GACGCAATTCACCGCTGTTCAAATCCCACAGACACAACATCCCCCCATCATCCCCTGACAAAAGTAATCGTCCGTTGTGGGAAAAAGCCAGCGAGACTACACGGGCGTCGGAATTTCCGAATTTACGCCATTGGCCGTTGGCGGACATTGCGAGAACGCCCACACTTCCATCACTGCCACCTGCGACGACTCCGCCGCCATCGGGAGTGAACATCACGCAACTAATCTCGCACGACGCATTCGCACCTGGCAGCTCAAAGTCGTCGTCCGATGGATGAAGTTGTGCGTGCGTAGACGTACTCCAAAATCTGATGTGTCCTTGCGTGTCGCCCGTGGCAAGTGATCGCGCATCGGGCGAGAACGCAATCGCTCGGATTCCCTCAGCGTCAGTCGTGATCGAATGGCTCGAAGTAGGGTTGGCATCTACAAGCCATAAACTCCAAATCCGGGGACCATTCGCCGGATGCGCCGTCCACCCTACGGTTGCGAGGTGTTGGCCGTCAGGAGTAATGGCCGCATGTAAACTCGACCAACCGTCCCATGCAAGCGTTGTGCGTATGCTTCCGCTTGTAAGATCAAACTTCTGGATTTCGGTGGAGACTTTCTGTTCGGATTCTAGCCTGACACGAAGCCTGTAGATGAATCCTGTCTCGGGGCAATCGAAAATGCTAAATACTTCACTATCCGTCAATAGCTTGCCGATCGCCAAGCCCCTGCATCCCGTAAGTAAATCGTAAGACTGCGCGACCCCGCTGGGAAGTGCCGCCCAAACGGAACGGTCATCAGGACCAAACAGGACGCCGATTGGAGCCATCGGAGACTGCGCATCCGCCATCAGGTTGCTCCACTCATTAGGTGCGTGTCGGAAGCCATCGAGAAACGCAAAGGTCGAGTTGGTCGTTGAAACTCCTTCGCGGGTTTGGATTTGGAGGGCTTCCCAATATAGATTGCGTGCGTCTTGCCAGCGGCCGTCGTGCATCAGGCTGTCGCCATTCGATATCAAGCTCTCTGCCCAGTTCAATTGCGAGATATGCCGCTCGTTTTCCGCATTAGCCGCCGCCGCCAGCGCTAGATTTCGCTCCTGCTTCATTCGGATAGAGTCATGCACAACTAGACTGGTTATTCCTGCAATGACTACCACTGTGGCAGCGATCGGGATTCGGTGCTTGTTGAACTTCTTGCGAAGAAAGTAGATCGCAGTTGGGCGCCGGGCCGTTAACGGATCGCCATTAAGGTAATTGTCAATGTCGTCCGCCAGTTCGCCCACCGACGCATATCGGTCTTCGGGCAGCTTTGCCAAGGCCTTCAAAAGTAGGGCTTCCAAATCTCTGTCGATGTCGGCGGCGGCAACCTTTGGTCGAACTATTTCCGCGTGCGCAACGCGTTCCAATACCGCCAGATTTCCACCGGTCGGATCGTGAGGCAGGCGGCCCGTGAGTATCTGATAAAGAATGACGCCTAGACTGTAAACGTCGCTCCGCGTGTCAATTTCCGGGATCAGACCTGCCGCCTGCTCCGGACTCATGTAAGCCGGCGTTCCGGCCCAATCTCCCTGCAAACTAATGGTCGAAAATGACGCTTGTTCATCAATCAGTTTCCCCAAGCCGAAATCCACAATATGCGGGCTGTTCCCACTATCCACAAGGATATTGGAAGGCTTCAAATCGCGGTGGATCACACCTCTTTGATGCGCATACTGGATCGCCCGACACACAATGGCCATCAATGCCAAGCAACGGCGTTTATCGGGCCGATGCTGCTCAATGAATTCATGGAGAGCGATCCCTTCGACCAGTTCCATCGAATAGAAGTACGCGCCTTGAGCGACGCCGCTTTCATAGACGCGGGCAATATTCGGATGTTCCAGAAGACTGGCGACTTCGATCTCGCGTTCAAATCTGCGTTTCGCAACTTCCGAGGTCAGCAGACCGGCATTCAACAGCTTGAGGGCGACCTCCCGGCGGCTGGAATCGCGTCGAGCGCGCCAGACCGTCCCCATTCCACCCGCTCCGAGTTGGCCGATAATTTCATATCCAGAAATGAACTCGGATTTGCCCCCACCACTGTTGCCTGGAGTCTGCCCGGACGCTGAACGCGGCGGAAGTCCCGCCGCACCGTCTCCCGCAGCCGAATCCTCTGAGGAATTGGAATCCGATTGGTTCATTGTGCCCAGTGAGCCGCGTTTCCGTTACTTTACCATGTGCGGATTAAACGAACAGTTGGCCGTTCGCGGCTTTGCGGTCTAAGCTGACGCGAGATCGGATGGCCAGAGAGTCTATGCGCTCCGCCGCGAAAGACGTAGCCGTTGTTCGGACTCATCCGCCAGCCGGTTTAGGACCGTTTGAAAACGGCTTGCCGGGCATGTTAAGATGGTTTTTCATGGCGAACACAGGCGACAAAGACGGAGACGCCCGCCCCCTGGCGCGCGGGCCTAGCGGTCAATTCTCGAAGGGCAATTCTGGCGGGCCGGGCAGCCCGCTGGCGGCGCGGGCCGTGAACATCCGAGAGACCTGGATCAACGCCGGCAATAACTTGTTCTCGCCTACGGTCGCGGAACAGACGCTTCGCGTTCGATCAAATGACAGACGCTACGCTACCGGACGACTTCCTCAAACGGCTGAAAATGCTCTTATCCGATCCGGCACTACCACAAGACGGATCGGACCACACGCCGGGACGCGATGTCCAATGCGAGTTTTACGTTTATGCAATTTGCAAGAAGGCGGGAATGTCGCCGGCATTTGAGGAGCCGGACGTTAGCTGCGTTTCGGACAGCCTCAAGTTTGGAATCGCCGTGAAGCGCGTCAAAGGCATCGGCAAATTCCGAGACCGCCTGCGTGAGGCCGTGCACCAGATTGACCGAACGAGCGACCGGGGCATCGTGTTTGCGGATGTTTCCGTAATGCTCAATCCTGAGAATGACCGCATTAACAGGCCGGTAACCGACGCTTCCTACCGGTCGGCGGTGGTTGTCATATTGAATAATTTTATTCGGGGATACCACGAGCGACTACTGGGATGGTTCAAGGGTAGTAAGGCGCGTGGGCTGATACTCACATACCACGACATTCGCCTGCATCCAACCGACGGCTGGGAACACAACACATCGACAATTGCCGTGAACCTGTCGCCGTACAATCAAAGCCGAAGCCGTGAGTTTTTGGAGTTCTTCGATGACTTCAAGAAAGGGCTGGCTACCCCGGCGGAGTCGAGCTACTAGGCGAACGGGATCGCGTTTGCATGTCGTCCGTTTTTGCAGCCATTTGCCATTTGGGCGAGTCAGCTTGGACCGTTACCAAACGGGTGAAACGAAGCGCGCAGGCCCTGCTGCCAATTGACGCGCCGAGGCGGGCCGACTCGACCGGCGCTCAACCGTTGCCATTGATCCTTAGCCAACACCAGCGCCGTCAGCGATAGTAAATATGCGGATTTACTGCTTAAACGCCTCACCCGGCGGTGGATAATCCTTCGCTGCATCGTCCAACACCAGCACCCAGTCATTGTCCTCGCCTTTGGAAGGCGGAGTAAACTGTTGCGAATCCGCCTTGTCGATCGCGCCGATGGGCGTGGCCGTCCCGTCGCGCGGACTGTACCACCAAGCGGTAAGCTTGCTCCCGGTGAGTTCCCCAACTCTCAATGCAAAGGGCCGGCCTGAACCATCGAACACAAACGCATAACTGCCGTCCGCCCCGCGCGTCGCCTCAATGCGGTCGGTCGCCTCTCCCGCCTCGCCAGCCAGCATTGTTTGATCGGGAATTCTTTCCAGCATCGGGCGTGATTCGATCAGCTTGCGCAGGAATTGCATTTGCCCCGCCGCCGGCCGCTGCATCGAAGCCTGCCACCCAAGTCCGTCGCCGTAGCCGGTCGGCCGGGTCGTCGGAAGGGAAAAGCCAAAAATATCGACGTTGCCATAAGTGTACCCCGTCGCCCCCGCAAAGACGCTCAGGTAGGCATATCGCCGCACATCCCAGGGCCTGATCCGCTTCACATTCGGCCCGCCGGTGCGGACCAGCCGGTCGGTGATATTCTCATACCCCGATTCCAAATCGATCACCGGCTTGGTCGGTGTCTTCTGCCAGTCTTGCGCGACGATTTTGTAGTTGTGATTCTGAGTGAAATGCCCCGACTGGAGTGCATTGAAACTCAGCCACGACTCATTTTGAAACCACCACGACGAGCATTGGCCATCGACGCTTCCCGTCGGGTGATAGGTAATCAAATGCGCCCCGCCGTCGCCTTCGTGCAGGCCCTTGGCGAGCGCTCGGCAAATGTCTTCCAGCGCCGCGTCCGGCGTATGAGCGGGATCGCGCGACGGCCCCCCCGGCGTGTCGCCGCCGAGTATCCACAGAATCGGCTTATCGCGCCACCGCGCCCCAAGATACTTCCCATACGACTCGGCCGTCTCCGGGTTCAGCAGCCACGGCTTGGTGTTGATGTACGTCTTGAACCACAGCGGCACGACCGCCGTGTACATGCCATGCGCCGCGACCATATCGATGAGTTTTCCAGCTTCATCGAAGTATTTGTCGTTCGGTTTGGTCGGATCGCGGTCAATCAGCGCCAGTTGTCCATCGGGGTTGGCATGGTTAAGCCCATCCCAATGCAGCGCGACGGCCTGAATGACGGTAAACCCCTTCTTCTGCCGGTCATCCAGATAGCCCTCCGCCTGCTCGATCGTCGGATGATCGAAGAATCCCTATGCCGTGTCGCTAAGCCAGAAAAACGGCGCTCCGTCCTGCTTCACCAGATAATGCCCGTTATCCGAAACTCGCAGGTCAGGTAGTGATGCTGGCGGCTTCTCCTGGGCCTTGGCGGCGGACACAGCCACAATCAAATTAATCCCGGCGATGGTGCTGACAATTCGCTTCAATCGATCCGACATGTTGACCTCCGCAAGCCGAACCGCTTCATGCGGCATTCGGCACAAGCCATGTATCCTTACTGTATCGCCGATGGATGCCAGACGTTGCTGAAAATCCCGCAATCGCGCGGCCCGACCACAAATTGACGCGCCGCCCGTCACGGCAGGGTATAGCATGAACGTCCGAGACGGGTGCAAATGCCGACTGTTATCGTGCTATCACCAAATGGTTTTAGCGGCGGGCGCGACCCCGCTGGGCGCTTTGCCGACGCCAATGCCGGCGGGCCTGGAAATCCCCGCGAGCGACACACCAGCCGCATTCACGCCGTAATGATGAAGGCCGTCACCGATGCCGACATCGAGGAAATCGTCCGCAAGCTCGTCTCATAGGCCAAGTGGGGCGACTTAGCCGCGACGCGGGAGCTTTTCGACCGCCTATTGGGTCGGCCGGGCCAGACAGCGATTATCGAGCAGTTGGATGAACTGTGTGAGCGATTTGAAAGCCTCAAAGCCCACAGCATGAACGGCGCGTGCCGACCGTTGAGCGTGGACGGCCACTGACCTACGATAACGCACATCGGAACCGGCATCATCAACCTGTAGAGTGGACAATCAACAAAGCGGCCTGAGGTGTCACTAACACGTGGATACACACATGCGGGAACCGGCAGTCTTTGGGCCGTAGCGTGGACGATCACCAAATGGGGATAAATGGACGCGGGAACGGACACCCTTTGGCCTGCCGTGCGGACCATATTCCTCTGGTGAATCTGGTGGCCGGTGGAAGCGGGTAAAACCGCAGCATGGACCGGTAGAACCGGTAGAAACGGACGAAGGTGATGAGCCTATTATTCGCAGCGGGGACCTGTTAGCGCAGTACCGAACAGGACGAAACGGAATTCAAAATGCCGACCACAAAGCGACAAACTTGTAAATGCACGGCCTACCCGTGGCCCCATCGCCCCGGCGGCGGATTGTGTCACTGGCCCGATCCGCCGGCAGCAAGCTGGCAGGGTGAGCCGGGTAAGAACCGGCCGACAGCCATACGCCGACGCGGCGAGCGCAAAAGACTATGCCAGCAATACAAGCTGCATCCGATAAGGGACCGGGAGAAGATAGAGCGACGATTGCCTCGGCTGTATGCCGTCCACGACAAACGATACGGCCGTCTGCGTATGCCGAAGTCGCGATATTCACTCCAAGAGCTTAAGCAACGGCTTCAGGAATTGGTGCGCCTGATGGATGCCTTCTCGGAACGCCACTGGGCGGCGCGGGCCGGGCCTGCCGACGATGACGCAAGCCGCTACCCGGCAGACCATCTACGCGATTCCCCGCATACCCCAGCATACCCGACGGCGCAGAATTGTCGCGCCTAATAATCCGTCCCACTGTCTGTTGAGTTGTCTTTCAACAAACCAATCCGAGCGTTTTCGTTTCGCGCCGTCGCCGCCCACCGATATACCAGTGGGAATGAATGCGGACGACCTGACCCCTAAACAGGTCCAGCGCTTGAACGAC
This sequence comes from Tepidisphaeraceae bacterium, assembly GCA_049511115.1. Taxonomy (GTDB): domain Bacteria; phylum Planctomycetota; class Phycisphaerae; order Tepidisphaerales; family Tepidisphaeraceae; genus JBEKYH01. The sequence continues at coordinate 6,380 of JBEKYH010000151.1, forward strand.
GCGATCCGCCGGCAACTTGGCTACCTGACGCGGCTGGTACAGCGAATGGAGCGACGGGGGTGGGAGCCTTCCGACCGTGTGTTCCGGGCCGCCCTAGACGCCCAGCGGGCCATGTACACGTTGTCGGTTCATCTTCACTATGCTGCGGTCAGGGATTGGGTGCATTGGCCGGTGTCGCCCAGCAAATCTCATCGCCAGTAAAGAAGAAGCAACGACCGACAGCGGTGCCTCTGCCCCGTCAGACGGTGGCAAACCGACAATTTCGTTTTACAGAAGTTGCTATCGCCGGCCAGTTGAAGGTAGACTTTCGCGCCATGGTTGGCAACTCTGGCACTTGGCGGCGTTTCCGACTCAACTCTGGTGGAGGTCAATATGGCAGATAAGCAGTCAGTCATGCGAATTCAACTCGACACTCAGTCCAAGGATCGGCTCGCCGAAATCTGCCAGAAGCGGGGCATGACGCATATTGCAGCGTTAACCCGGATCGTTGACTGGTTCAGCCGGCAGGATGAAGTCATTCAGACTTCGGTACTTCACAACCTGTCGCAAGGGTCGCTATCCGCAATAGCCAAGTCGCAGCTTAAGAAACTCTGATCGTCAGGCATCAGACAGAAAGGGAAGGAATCATGGCAATCACATCTGACGCGCCCCGCCGAGTCATTATGCGGATCGAACTGTACCCCCAGGCCAAGACCAATCTGGAAGAAACGTGCGATCAAAGAGGCATGACGCAAGTCGCCACCACCAGCCGGATCATTGAGTGGTTCTGCGGACAGAATGACATTACTCAAGCTGCGATACTCGGACTGTATCCAGAAGACATCCGCGCCGAACTGCCCACGATGATTCTCAAACGCATGGCCAGCGAAAAGAAGGTTTAACTGCGCTGGCGTCGGTGAATAATGAAGTTGTAGCGCAAGAGCTTAATTAAAGCTCGTTTTTCAGGTGGCGGGCAATGTTCTCCGCCGTTGGAAGACCACCCGGATACAGCCTACAACGCATCTCCGAACGGGTGGGCGGCACCAGACCATATAGATCGTGCGCGTCCACGAGAACAGTCGGCGTTGGATACCCGCGGCGCATGTCGCCTTCAGGGAGATCGTCTTGGTCAATGTCCTCAAATGCCTGTCCGGCGTCGATTTGCTTGAGAGCCTGCCGAAGTCGTTCCCGCATGATCGGCGTATTTGGGCAATTCCGGGAACCGAGGAAAGTGATTCGCATACGTAAAGATTTTAGTCAGACTGGGATCGGGATTCTTCGCACCAGGGGGGTGGCCGGCAAACGATGAATTGATCGCAATCCGCTGGTGAATAGCGCCGGCAACTCAAAAGTTTCGGATAGAACCTCGAATCCCAAAATCGCACAAAATACGGCTGGTCATCGGATCGCGTCGGCCGAATTTTCCGAAAATCGCGGAGTACCCCCCCTTCCCAACTCTACCGTTTTGATACCGTTTTGCGCCGACGGACCTACAGCATTCGCCGGAAAAATAGACAAACGTGTGCAACCGCTTGCAATGCGGCGAATCCAGCGTAAAATCGCTGTAGTATCCGAAGGATTCAGCGCTTTTCGGCGTGGCCAAATTGGTGCATCACACCCGTAAGGTCACAGGTTCGAGCCCTGTATCGCCCATTGGTCACAAGTCACGCCGAACGTTCAAGTAACAATCCTGACCGCGTGGGACAGGGGCCGAAAGCCCCATGAGCAGCACCCTGCCGCGCGCCAGACTTCGGTGCGCCTGCGGTAACGGCAAGCCCACGGCGGCCATCGACATCACGCCGGTCGCGATGCCTATCTTGGCATGCAAAAAGTCCTGCGATTACCCGATTTGGGTGTCCAGCGAATCCAATTGCAGGATGTCCTCGGATGGATTGTTGACGCCGCCGTATTTGTTGGAGAAGCCGTTGATGAGATAAAGGCTGACGGGTTCTGCGGCGACGATGACCGTGTCATTCCCGCCGCCGCCGACAAGCAAATCATTGGCCCCGCCGCCGTGGACGGAGTTCGCGCCCGCGCCGCCGCTGAGGAATTCACCGCCCGTTGCGCCTGTGATGGTGTTGCCTCCGGCGCCGCCCCAAATCGCCGAAATGTTGGCCATGATCTCGTCGGCTTCATGCTGGCTTGTGTCGCCGCTGTCGGCGACGCCGTTGTTGGATAACGTCAGCGGATCGGTGCGCCGCGAGAAATCGGCGATGCTGAACCCGGTTCCGCCGTCGAGAGTGTCGTTGCCGGCCGGTCCACTGAGGAACGACGTATTCCCGTCGGGCACGAGTAAATTAGTGCCCGCGCCTCCGACCAGCGAGTCACCCCCGCCGCCGCCGATGAGGACGTTGTCCCCTCCCCCGCCGACCAGCGTGTCAGCGCCACCGTTGCCGAGGAGGGTGGCGGGCAGCGTCACGGTCGATCCGACGGAAATCGAATCAGCGCCAGCGGCGCCATTAATATGGATGGCGACCAGACCCGCCAACGAAAAGAGGCCGACGTTCACATCATTTCCGACAACTTTCAGTTTCGTCCCAGCCGAGTTGAGCGTGACTGATATGACATCCCGCCCGGAAGTTCCTGTGACCTGTAGTTCGCCATCTACAACGGCGGCAGCGACTGAATCGGACGAGTCCAACGGTCCGCCGACGAGCGTGTTGCCGGTGATCGCCGCCGGCGAAGCGCTAACCGGGTCCGGCGGATCAATGATCTCGAAAATATTGCTCATCACATCGGTGGGGTTGTATTGCGCAAAGCTAAATCCGGTCCCGCCGTTAATGGTGTCGGGATTCTTAGCGCCTGCGTCGAGGAAGAAGTTAGTGCCCGCTCCGCCCTTGAGGGAATCGCCGCCCTTGAGGGGGTCGATGGTATCGATGCCGCTGCCGCCGTGGATCGTTTCCACTTTGGCGTCAGCGACGAGATCGTCCTTGCCGCCATTGGCCTTGAGTGAGCTGCCCTTGCCGCTGCTGATGATGCTGTCGTTGCCCGAGCCGCTGTGAATGGTCGAGTCGGCGCTGCCGGCCATGATCGAGCTGTTGCCTGATCCCCCTTGGATGCTGACCGACGGCACGCCGGCGCTGACCGACAATGTATCGTTGCCGTCGCCGAGGTCGAGAGTGACGCTGCCGACGGACGTCATGGCGAAGGACCTGGTCATTCCGTCGAGGGTGATGACGACCTTGCCGTTGGAAACTGAGACCAGGTCTGTGTCATTGGCCCCAGTGCCGACGGCGGTAACAGTCGTGCCGGTCCGGGTGATCACGGGGAGCTGAATGGACAGCGTAAAGGATTGCGTGATCGCACTCCCCACGCCGTTGGAGGCTGTAATCGTCACAGGAAATGAAGCAACGACCGGATTCGTCGGCGTTCCGGAAAGCGTCGCCGTGCCATTGCCGTTGTCCATGAAAGTGACGCCGGCGGGAAGCGCGCCGGACTCCGTGAAAGTCGGCGAGGGCGAGCCGTTGGTGGTGATCGTGAAACTATTGGGAATTCCGGGGGCGAACGTGGCGGCGCTGGGGCTCGTGAATGCCGGGGCTAGCACGGGCTGCGCGAAGATATTGCTCGCCCCGCCATTCGGCAGG
>JBEKYH010000152.1:0-9926 GCA_049511115.1 Tepidisphaeraceae bacterium
CCGGGCTTCCCTCGGCGATGATCTTGCCGTGATCGATGATCGCCTGCCGGTCGCACAGCCGGTCGGCTTCCTCCATGTAATGCGTAGTGAGAAAAATCGTCAGCCCGTCCTGTTTATTCAGCCGTTCGAGATATTTCCATAGCCCCGCGCGATTCTGCGGATCAAGCCCCGTCGTCGGCTCATCGAGAAACAGCAGCCTGGGCCGCTGAATCAAACCCGTAGCCAGATCGAGGCGTTTGCGCATCCCTCCGGAATATGCCCCCGCCGCGCGATCGGCGTCGCCAGTGAGATCGAGCAGCGCCAGCAATTCATCCACGCGCTGCCGCAGCACCGGCCGCGGCAAATGATAGAGCCTGCCCTGCAACATCAGATTTTCGCGCCCGCTCAAATCGTCATCCACTCCCACTTCCTGCGCCGAATACCCAATCAGCGACCGCACCGCATCCGGCTCCTTCACCACATCCCGCCCAAAGATGCGCGCCTCCCCTGCCGTCTTGGCCAAAAGGGTGATGAGAATTTTGATGGTCGTAGACTTTCCCGCGCCGTTAGGCCCCAGAAAGGCAAAGAACTCGCCGGGATTAACGTGAAATGAAATGCCCTTAACGGCCTCGGTGCCGTCCGGATACGTCTTGATCAAATCGGCCACCTGGATGACGGGGTCGGGGTTGGCGGCGGCGTCGGGCATATTTCCTCTCGCTGGGCGCTATGACAAGATGACAAGATGACAAGGTGACAAGGTGACCAAGGCCAAGCCCTTATCAGGTGTTTTTTGTCACCCCCTCACCTTGTCACCCTGTCACCTTGTCATTTCCGCCATCAACGTCAAATACTCAATTCGATCACGCGCCCAATCAGCGCCTCGCGTCTATCGCCGGCGGGATATATATCACGAGGATCGCCCCCGCCGCCAGCGAGGCCGCGACGACCAGCAACCCCGCCGCGAAACTCCCGGTTGCGGTCTTGGCCCAGCCGATGGCGAAGGGTGCGCAGAACCCGGCAAGAGCGCCGGTCGAATTGATGATGGCAATGCCCCCCGCCGCCGCGGTGTGGCGGAGATATCGCGTGGGTATCGCCCAGAACGGCCCGAGCGAGCCGAAAATTCCAATCGCCGCAACACACAGCGCCGCCATGCCAAACACCACAGAATGCGAATAGGTCAGCGACACGCACAGCGCCGCCAGCCCGCCCGCTCCCAGCGCCGCGCAGACGGCCACGTACCCGCGCCGCGCTCCCATGCGATCGGCGCTCCCGGCAATAAACACCATCGCCACCGCCCCGATCAGATACGGCGCCGCCGACGCCACGCCGACCCTGGCGTTGGAGGATTGGGTCAGCGATTTCACGATGGACGGCACCCAATAGACGAATCCATAAAGTCCCATCACCAAACAAAAATAAATCGCGCTCAGCAACCACAACCGCGCGTCCGACGCCGCGGCGCGAAGTTCCGCGACATGCCCGACCGATTCATCCGCGTGATCGCGGCGCAGTTCGTTCTCGATCCAGTCGCGCTCATCCGCCGGCATCCAGTGCGCATCAGCCGGCGTGTCCGGCAGCAATCCCATCGCCAAAATGGCGATCCCCAGCAAAACCGGCGGCAATCCTTCCAATAAGAACAGCCATTGCCATCCGCGCAATCCCGCCGCGCCGTCAAATGTCATCAACCACCCGGCCAGCGGATTGCCAATCACGCCGCTGAGGGCCGTGGAGGTGAGAAACATCGCCAGCACCTTCGCCCGGCGCTGCTGCGGCACCCAATGCGTCAGGTAGTAAACAATGCCGGGAAAAAATCCCGCCTCGGCAAAGCCCAGCAGAAACCGCAGCGTGCCAAAACTCCGCGGCCCGCGCGTGAACATCATCGCCGCCGAGCAGACGCCCCAGGTGATGAGGATGCGCGCGATCCAGCGCCGCGCCCCCAGGCGCTGCAGCAGCAAATTACTGGGCACTTCAAACAGAAAGTACCCGATGAAAAACAGCCCGGCCCCCAGGCCATACGTCTTGGCGCTCAGTTTGACGTCGGTCGACATCGTCAGTTGCGCCATGGCAACATTGGTGCGGTCGAGATAATTGACGATGAACAGCAGGCACAAAAACGGCACCAGCCGCCAGCGCACGCGGCGCATGGCCCGCTCCCCGGCGGCATTCGATTCCTGCGTGATGATTGCCGCCTGGTCGGTCATGGTTCCACGCCCGGAAAACGACGTGATTCTTGAACGCAACGACTACGCGTCCAGAGTTGTCTTGAGCACCGCCGCCTCCTGATCCTTGCGGTATTGCCGCCATTTCTCGCGGAGTTCCGGCCGCGTGTTCGAAAGGATCGCCACCGCGAGCAACGCCGCGTTCACCGCCCCCGCTTTACCCACGGCCAATGTCCCCACGGGGACGCCCGCCGGCATCTGCACGATGGCCAGCAGCGCGTCGAGTCCGGCCAGCGATTGCCCGAGCATCGGAACACCCAGCACGGGGACGAGTGTGTACGCGGACACAACTCCCGGCAAATGCGCCGCCCCGCCCGCGCCCGCGATGATGACTTCCGCGCCGCGCGCCTCGGCCTGCTTGACGTACTCCGCCAGAGCGGCCGGTGCGCGGTGGGCCGAGATCACGCGGCTTTCATTGGGCACGCCAAATTGCTTGAGCGTGTCCGATGCGTTGCGCATGATTTCCCAATCAGATTTGCTGCCCATCAAAATACAGACCAGGGGGCTGGAAGCGGTCGTTGCTGCGGAATCTGCTGCGGTTGCCATTGGATGTCCCAATCCTTATTCAAAACGTTTTCCTGATTCGTCGGTAATAACGCCAGGCGCTATCGTACCATAGGCGTTTACATGGCTGAAACAGATGATGTTGATCTGGCGTGTAGCGTCACCTGGGGGAGCGACGATCCCGTAGCCGAATTTCTCAAGCGCCTGCCCGCGCGCTGGGCAGTGGCGCTGCTTACCGACGGCGCGGGCCAGGCCGTTCAACTGATCTGCCTGAAGGACCTGCGCCAGGGAGTGCGCGGGCGGTTGGACCAGGGTCCCGGTGGCAAGCGCGTCAATTGGGCGGACCTTGTACGCGGCGTGCGCTGGACCCACGTAGATAGCGAATTCGAGGCCGATTGGACCTACCTGAAAGCGGCCCGCCAGTTTTTCCCGGCCATTTATCAGCAGATCGTTGAAAAGAACCAGGCTTGGTTTGTGCATGTGGACCCTGACGCCCAATATCCGCGCTATGTCCGCAGCGCGGCCCTCATCGCCGACGGCGGCGTTTGCCTCGGCCCATTCCCCGATCGCAATGCGGCGGGAAAACTGACCGAACTCATCGAGGACGCGTTTGATCTCTGCCGTTATTACAACATTTTGACGCAATACCCCACCGGCAACGCGTGCGCCTATAAGGAAATGGGAAAATGCCCCGCACCATGCGATGGGTCAATATCCATCGAGCAATACCGGCGGATGATTGACATTAGCCTGACAGCCCTGGCCGAACCGGGCCGGTTCATCGAAGAGCAGACGCGGCGCATGGAGCAGGCCGCGGCCGAGCTTCGATTCGAAACCGCCGCGAAGATCAAGGCGTACATTTCCCAATTGAGCCAGATCGGAAAAGGGACGTTGCGCTGCGCGCGCCCGCTGGGGGAGTTCGCGTTTGTCACCCTCCAGCGCGGCCCGCGCAAGGGGCAGGTGAAGGTATTTCTCGTGCTGCCGGATAGGATTGAACCGGTCATGTGCATTCGGAATGCGGGAAATCGCGGCGAGGGATTTGACGCGCAGGAGGCGGTGAATCTATTGCTCAATTGCGCCGGCACGGTTCGCGGGACGCAGGCTCATGCCGATTGCATCGGCCTGGTGGCGCGGCATTTGTTCTCGACCAAAGCCAACGGCGGCGTTTTTATCCCGCTCTTTGAATTGACCGAGGCGGCGGTCGTCGATGCGGTTGTTAGACTGTCCCGTCGCGCCGTCGCCGCGGCGGCAGAGAATGCGGCCGCGTCCGATAACTCGGAAACGACCGATAAACAATCGCCCTAGCAGCCTGCCAACCCATGGGGAAAAAAGCCACATCGTCCAAGCCCGCCGTCGGCAAGACCTCATCCGGCAAATTGTCACACGCTCGCGGACCCACGGATACATCCGTGCCTCTGGCGGAGGCGCGGGCGTTGCTTTTGCATTTGGCCTCCGAGCGCGGCCTGGCCGACAACTCGCTTCACGCCTACCGGCGTGATCTGGAAGATATGTCGCGCTGGTTTGCGGGAATCGGCCGGAATCTGCTGACGGCTTCACCCCATGACTACGGCAAATACCTTCAGTCACAAACCACGGCGGGCAAAGCCACGCGCACCGTAACGCGACGGCTCGCCGCGATACGCGTTTTCCTGCGTTTCTTATCGGCCGATGCGAAATACGCCGCGCATGCGACGGCCGTTTTGCAGCAATTGGATCGGCCCAAGCCGGCACAGCCGCTGCCCAAGGTATTGAGCAAGGAGCAGGTCGTGCGGCTGATTTCCGCGCCGAATCCGAAATCCAAACTGTTCTGGCGCGATGTGGCAATTCTCGAATTGCTCTATTCATCAGGCCTGCGCGCCAGCGAGCTGTGCGACCTGACCATCGGCCAGGTCAATCTCGACGTCGGCTTCGTGCGTGTGCTGGGAAAGGGCATGAAGGAGCGCATCGTCCCCTTGGGCCGCGCCGCTGCCGAGACGATCCAGAACTACTTAAATGAGTGCCGCCCGAAACTGCTCCGCGCGCCGATCGACCGGATGTTCATCTCACGGACCGGCAAGCCCCTCGATCGCGTAGCCCTCTGGCTGATCGTAGAAAAATACGGCCGCCACAGCGGATTACTCGGCCAGGTCTCCCCCCACGTCCTGCGCCACTGCTTCGCCACCCACCTCATCGGCGGCGGCGCCGACCTGCGCGTGGTCCAGGAGCTCCTCGGCCACAGCGACATCAGCACCACGCAAGTCTACACGCATGTCGATCCGTCGCGATTAAAGGGAATGCATAAGAAGTTTCATCCCCGGGGATGAAGAGAAATGAACGCTGAGGCGCAGAGGCGCTGAGGAAGAAAATGCGGAGGAATTCAATTCATTTCTTTAAGAGCAAATCGAGGCATCTTTGCGGCTTTTTCTCTGCTTTTCTCTTCCTCAGCGCCTCTGCGCCTCAGCGTTCATTCCCGCTTTTTTCACGCCACCGACGCCGCCAGGCTGGGCATCTGCTGCGTCTGGAGGCACAAGGCAATGAAGATATGCTGCAACCGTTCCAGCGGCGTCTGCTGGAGGAACTGGGGTGTGAAGTCAATCGGGAAGCGGGCCGGATATTGCACAAACTGGTCGACCAGCGCTTCGCGGTCGAGGCTGAAAACCAGGGTGATCAACTCCTCGACTTGATCATTGTGCAACATCGATCTCTCCCAATAAGGCGCCCTGCGTCTGCCCCGGGCGAGCCGAATCGTTTGATCGCTACACAAACAGATCGATCAGCAAGCCCTTAACGAGGATATCGGGCGGCGCGACGACGCTCTTGATGCGCCGTGTTTCCGTGTCGTGCTGCGGCCAGGGCAGCACGTGCCAGGGCGGCTGGAACGTCGGCTCGACAGATTTTGGATGGGAGTCACATCCGCATGGCAGCGACGTGGGAGCCGGCGCTGGCGCGGGAGTGAATTCGATTCGAGGATGAGAGTGTATAACAGTCCGCGGCTCGATGACCGGGAGCGAATAGATATGTTGCCGCGGCTCGACAACCGGCGAGAATTCCGCTCGCGTCGGCGTATAAGTCGCGGCCGGAGATTGCACCGATCCGGTCGTGCTGACTTCGGCCGCCACGTTCTGGTCCGCGGCGCGCATGGCCCCGATGACGGACTGAACCAGTTTCAGGTCCGACAAGGCGACGATTAGACTGGCCGACGAGATAGCGCTCACGACAACGCACAGCGAAGCAAAGGCGGCGCGTGCCAGTCGCCAAGTCGCGAAAAACCGCTAGAATTGGCTTGGAAATATGAAAAAAAGCGATTCTACCGGACGGCGCGGACCGGTGGGTTTATGACGCCTGTCGCTTTGCCGCAACGTCGCGCAGCCACATAAAGATGATGAAACGCAACGACAGGTCCGATAAGTTTTTCGTGCAAAGAGAGGATTCAACCGCCAAGGCCGCCAAGAACGCCAAGAAAATGAAGAGAAGAGATTCACCACAGAGGACGCAGCCGACCCAGAGGAAAGACAAATCAAATTTAATTGGAATTCTGGTTTCCCTCTGTGTCCTCTGTGTCCTCTAGCGAGGCGCAGCCGAGCGGGTGGTGAGGCTGCTTTTTTTGGTTTTGGATTCTTGGCGTTCTTGGCGTCTTGGCGGTTCAATTGCATTTTTCTATGCTCACCGATGAACTTGATTTTCACCTTCCGCCCGAGTTGATCGCCCAGACCCCGGCTCCCGAACGCGCGGCTTCGCGCCTGCTCCATTACCGCAAAGAAGACGCTTCGATTTCGCACCGGCGGTTTTCGGATCTGCCGGGACTTTTACGCCGGGGCGATTTGCTGGTGTTCAATGACACGAAGGTATTGCCCGCGCGGTTCATGCTGCGCAAGGAGAGCGGAGGTGCGATTGAGGGACTATTCCTGAGCCAGCAATCGCCGGGACGATGGCGCGTGATGCTCAAAGGCCTGGAAGGACATCGCGGAACGCTTCGGTTCGAAGCGGAGCAATCGGCCGAGCCATTGCTTGCGACCTGTGCGGCGGCACATGGCGGCGGTTTGTATGACCTGGACATTGAGACGACAGAATCGGCGCTGACGATCCTCGATCGCGTCGGGCGGATGCCGTTGCCACCCTACATCAAGCGCGACAAAGGCCACGATGCGCGAGACGAATCGGATCGCCAGAGATATCAGACGGTCTACGCGAGCCAGCCCGGATCGGTTGCCGCGCCGACGGCCGGGTTGCACTTTACGCCGGCGGTGCTGAAAAACCTCGCCGCCAACGATATCGACCGGACGTTTGTGACCCTGCACGTTGGGCTGGGGACATTTAAGCCGGTGACAGTTGATCGCCTGGCTGAGCATCAGATGCACGCCGAGTTTTATCGAATCGACGAAACCGCGGCACGCGCGCTGAATCTGGCCCAAACAGAAGGCCGTCGCATCATCGCCGTCGGCACGACTTCGGCACGTGTCCTGGAGAGCCACCCGGCCGGCGAACGATGGCGGGCCACCGAGAGCGAAACCTCGATTTTCATCTACCCCCCCTACCAATGGCGGCACGTGAACGCCTTGATTACCAACTTTCATCTTCCGCGCAGCACGCTGATCGCCCTTGTGGCGGCAATGATGGGATTAGAAGAACAGCGGCGCGTGTATGCCGAGGCGATTAAAAGCGGATATCGGTTTTTCAGTTACGGCGACGCGATGTTCATCGACTGAACCAATTCGCGCGGGCATCCAATGTTGCCGACGGTCACTTGTCCGAGATATTTCGCCGCGGCAGGGTTGCCGAACCCGATTTTTTCCGCGACGAAGGTGATCGTTTTCGTCGCAGCGACACACGCACCCAGCGGCTGGCCGCTGTCGCAATCCAGTCCGCTGGGTATGTCGATGGCCAAAATGGGAACGCCGGATGAATTAATATCGCGAGCGATCTGAGGAAACGGATCGCGCGGCGCTTGGGTCAGGCCGGTGCCAAAGATGGCGTCGATGATGAGTGCCGGCGTCGAGGTTTTTGAAATCGCCGAATCATTCGATGTCGGAAGCTTCATCGCCTGCACAATCCGCCAATTGGCAAGGGCTTCGTTCTGATATTTGGCCGGATCAGTGGTGAGGACAATGCGAACCTCAACCTCATGGTTATGCAAATGCCGCGCGACCGCCAGCCCATCGCCGCCATTATTCCCGCCGCCGCAAAAAATGAGGACCGGTCCACGATTTTGGCCGAGCATATCGAGGGCCATATCCGCCGCCGCGCGGGCCGCATTCTCCATGAGTACGACGCCAGGGATATGAAACTCCTCGACAGAACGCCGGTCAATCTCGCGCACTTGCGCTCGGGTGAGTCGGATCATTCGCGATTATAGGCGAAAAAAGACAAGACTCACCGCTCGGTCGCAGTAGCGACCTAGAGGGCACAGAGGACGCGGAGGAAGATCAAGGAATAGACTCAATTGAATTCCTCCGCATTTTCTTCCTCAGCGCCTCCGTGCCTCAGCGTTCATCCCTCCGCTTTTCACCGCGCACTTTATTAAGGGGGCGGTGTTCCGCTATAACATGCGGAGGTTCCTTTAATGGCAAAGGTGGTAAACGACATGGAACGTACGCTGATTATCCTCAAGCCCGACGCAGTGCAGCGCGGGCTGTGCGGCCGCATTCTGGCGCGGTTTGAAGACAAGGGCCTTCAGATCGTCGGGGCGAAGCTGATGCAAATCCCCAAATCGCTGGCCCAGACGCATTACCAGCCGCACCAGGGAAAGCCTTTTTACGAAGGCCTCGTCAGCTTCATGACCAGTTCGCCCGTGATCGTCGTCGCGCTCGAGGGCAAGGAAGCGGTGGCCGTGGCTCGCAAACTGATGGGCGCCACCTTCGGCGGCAAAGCCGAGCCAGGCTCGATCCGCGGAGATTTCGGCGTATCCAATGCGTTCAATCTGATTCATGGATCGGATTCCGTCGAGAGCGCCCAGCGCGAATTGGGCCTGTTCTTTAAGTCGGAAGAACTGCTCGATTGGACCCCCGCCAATCGCGGCTGGGTCTATGATATGAGCAAGGGATCGGCGGAGTAGCGGCAACGGCGCGGGCGTTATCTTTGCGCTGGTTCGCCCAGGGTTTTCCAAACATACCACGGCATCCACATCGCGCATCGCCCGATCACCGCGACCAGCGTGCCGTACACGATTCCCGGCAGCCCCAAGCGAAAATAATAGACGAACACAAAGCTCAGCAGCACGTTGCTCGCACCGGCAACCAGCACGGCGCCAGTAAATGGCCGCACTTTCCCTGTGGCCAGGAGAACCGCTCGGCCGACGGCGCTCGAACCTCCGACGACGGTATGGATGAGCACCAGCGGCAGGATGGCCAGCGTGGCGGGCATCGGATCGCCGAGCCACAGACGAAAGATGATTGGAGAGAGCAGCCATGCGGCGAGCGCAGCCGGCAACAGCAACGACACGCTCAAAAGAGTTCCCTTGATATAATATTGTCGCACAATATGTGTGTTCCCCGCCGCATGGGCCAGCGCCGTTCGCGGCAGAAGAACCGCTGCCAATCCGCTGACCAATAGCAGCAGCCCCGCGTCGATCTGGATGGCCGGCGCATAAGCGGCGACGGCGCGCGGGTCCAAAAAGCGATTGATGAGAATGTTATCCGTCGGAGCGTAGAGAAAATCCGCGGCCTGAGCGAGTGCGACGAGCAGGCCAAAGGAGAGGAGGCGGCGCATCATTTCCGCGCGGACAGCCGGCCCGGCGAAAGCCGCGGGACCCATTGCGTCGCGGGCCAGAAGAATCCGAGCCCCCATCAGGAGCACCGCCGAGACTGCCCAGCAGAGAGCGACCGATTCAAGCGTGAGGTTGTCGCGCCACATCCGCACGGCGATCAGAGCCATCCAAATCCATTCCGCACCGGCAAGGAGAAGGTTGTCGGTGGCAATTCTCTGGCGCACCTGAAGCACAGCCCCGGGAGCGTCGGAGACAATACGGAAGACCATTCCCAGCCCCATGAGAAACACGAACGGACCAAAATTCTCGTTCAAATGCCCCGACGGCAGGCGATGAAGCACAGGAAAAAAGACGGCATAGGCAAATGCGAGCGTCACGCCGGCGAGCGATGCGACGGCCGCGAGGGCCATGGCACTGGAATAGACCTCACTCGGTGCTTGGGCAGCTCGTTTCTCCAGAGACAACATTCGCACCATCGCCGGCGCCAACCCCAGCGTCGTGTAATTCAGCAGCCCGATGGTCGTGCGAACCAGCGCGAGAAC
>JBEKYH010000153.1:0-9908 GCA_049511115.1 Tepidisphaeraceae bacterium
GCGACGTGCGCAGCCCGGAAAACTCGCAGCAGTTCGCCGACTGGTATTCCTTCACGCACATCCTTCACGGCTTCATCCTTTATGCCGCCATTATCTGGCTCACCCACGGCGCGTGGCCTTTGGGGTTGTGCTTCTTCGCCGCTGTGTTCCTGGAATGCTGCTGGGAGGTATTGGAAAATAGCCGCTTCATCATCAACCGCTATCGCCAGACCATGGCGCAGGGTTATGCCGGCGACACCGTGCTCAACTCGATGTCCGATATTCTCTTCGCATCATTCGGTTTTGCGTTGGCCCATTGGCTTCCCGTCTGGCTCACCATTACGCTGCTGGGCACGATAGAAGCGGGCCTTGTTTTGCGTATTCGCGATAACCTGACGTTAAACGTCATCATGCTGATTTACCCGTTCCCGCGCATCAAGCATTGGCAAACCCACATCAACCGCGAAGCAGATTAAATGTCCCTGCCTTTTGCCGCTCCAACTTCTCGCGGCCCATACGCGCTCATCCCATCAATGCTCACGGCGTTCTTCCTCGCCCGATACTCCGCCATCCCCGCCGGCCCTTTTCTCTGTGCCCATTTAACAAGCGTCTCCCGTTGTCCCACGACCTTCATCATCGGCACGCCAAACCCGCATGACGTCTGCACCCGCGAAATATCCGCCACCACGATCTGCCTCGCCCCCGGCATCTCTGGAAACAGCCCGATCATTTCCGGCCACTCCGCCTCATCTTCGCGCACCGTCCGCCCCGTCCCATACAGCCGCAATATCTTCGGCGGCTCTTCAAACGCGCAAAACAGGAAGGTGATCCGCCCGTTCTCCAGCACATGCGCCGCTGTCTCGTTGCCGCTGCCGGTCAGGTCGAGGTACGCCACGCGCGACTGTGACAAGACGCGAAACGTCCCCAGCCCCTTGGGCGAAAGATTGATGTGCCCCGTGCGCGAGAGCGGCGCGGTGCCGACAAAAAAGAGCGGCTGTGCTAAGATAAACTCCGCTAGCTCCGGGGTGATGCAAGGTTGAACCGCAGCCATTCCATCGCTCCATGAATAAAAGACCGTTTTGGCTTCGATTCGATGTTAGTCTTAGCGGATATGGTTTGCCATTTTGACCCAGTGGAGCATTCATGTCTCAAGAGCTCTGGACCGACGTTGACCGCTATCTGACGGATCTGCTGGTCCCCAGCGACGCCGCCCTCGAGGCCGCCTTGGCGGATTCAGCCGCCGGCGGCCTGCCGTCGATCCATGTGGCCCCCAATCAGGGGAAACTGCTGCACCTCCTGGCAAAAATCCAGGGGGCAAAAAACATCCTCGAGATCGGCACACTCGGCGGCTACAGCACCATCTGGCTCGCCCGGGCCCTGCCGCCAGCGGGCCGGCTCATCACGCTGGAGATCAACCCCGCTCACGCCGAAATCGCCCGCAAAAACATCGCCCGCGCCGCCTTGTCGTCGCTGGTTGAAATCCGCATCGGCCCGGCGCTTGCGACCCTCCCCAAACTCGCCGCCGAAGGCGTCGGGCCGTTCGATCTAATCTTCATCGACGCCGACAAACCAAATAACACTGAATACTTTGACTGGGCGTTGAAGCTCTCTCGTCCCGGCACCCTCATTATTGTCGACAACGTCGTCCGCAATGGCGCCGTGACCAACGCCGCCAGTTCCGACCCGGCTGTCCAAGGCACGCGCCGATTCCTCGCCAGCCTCGCCGCGAAGACGAATGTGAACGCGACCGCGTTTCAAACGGTGGGAAGCAAAGGCTACGACGGAGTTGTCATCGCTGTCGTGACCGCGCCGCAGGCGCAATGAATAGCGCAAACAAAGAGTTTAACAGCGAAGACGCGAAGAACGCGAAGAAAATGCAAGACTCACCACAGAGGACTCAGAGGACTCAGAGGAAGAGCAAAATCAAATTCAATTGGAATTCTGATTTAACTCTGGGTCCTCTGGATTCTCAGGCGAGGCGAAGCCGAGTGGCTCGTTAATTTTGCGTTTCTTTTTCTTCGCGATTATTGCGTCCGCGGTGAAATGGTTTTTGCTTGATCCATTCCCCTCGCATGGTTACGGTCCGCGTATGGGAACAACACGCGCGGCTGCGGCGGCGTTGGCGATCGGCTCGTTATTCCTGGTAAACTTGCGAACTCTGTCCGCTCAGGATGCACCAACATCCCAACCCGCCGTAACCAACGCATCCTCTCCCCAGCCGGGCGCGCCCTGGACTCTCGCCTTATCCTCGACCGTCACGCTCGGCATGTCGTGGATTCCCCCTGGCCAATTCATTATGGGCAGCCCGCCCTCCGACGCCATGTCCAAACCCGACGAGCGCCCGCAGACGCACGTCACCCTCACGCATGGATTCTGGCTCGGCAAAACCATGTTCACCATCGGCCAATGGAAAAGCGTCACGGGCCTGGACGTGCGCGGCCAGCTATCCAAAATGCTTCACGACGAAACGCTCTATCCTCTCGGCGGCAAGCAACAGACCGTCCGGGACTTCATGCGCTTTCAGCGCGATGCCGATCCCGGCCAATACCTCGGCCCCGAGGGCGAGCAGATTCCCATGTATTTCGTCAGTTGGAACGACATCACGCAGCTTTGCAAACAACTGACCGACCGCGAGCGCGCCGCCGGGCGGTTGCCGCCGGGCTACGAGTTTAATCTTCCCACCGAAGCGCAATTCGAATACGCCTGCCGCGCCGGCACGACCGACGCCACCTATGCCGGGCCGATTGTGATGGAAGGCCGCCATTCACCGCTGCTCGATAAAATTGCCTGGTACAACGCCAACAGCCCCGACGGCTTTACCGGCCGCGGCTTCTCCGTCTCCGGCCGCACCGGCGGTCCGCACGCCGTCGCCCAAAAAGACCCCAATCCATGGGGACTCTTTGACATGTACGGAAACATCTGGCAATGGTGCCGCGATTGGTACGGCCCCCTCCCTGGCGGCGATCAGACCGACCCCACCGGTCCGGCAACCGGCACCGACCGCGTCAACCGCGGCGGCAGCTTCGGCAGCGGCGCCAGCTCGGAACGATCGGCGGCTCGCGCGAAAAATCCGCCGGCGGAGGCGAGCGCCTATCGCGGATTTCGTTTGGCGCTGTGCCCGGTGCAGTAGGCTTTTGCGCTCCTCTGGTCCGCGGAAAACTATGTCGAGCTTTAATCCGTGGGCCGATGGGGCCGACCGGTTCGAGCCGCCGCTCATCAAGCGCGAAATGGCCATGACCGTGGGTGTGACGCTGAATTCTGGCGAAAGGCCAAGAACCCTCACCCCAGCCCTCTCCCTAAGTACATGGAGAGGGGGTAAAGGGCAGTGTCGCCACAAAGAGGAGTTACACCCATGACCGTCCATTCCAGCGCATCGGAACGGTTTGTCGATATCATCGCCGCGGGAACCTGCGCGGTGAAACGCCCAGTCTCGACCGCCCTGTTGTGAGTGGCGCCCATGCAACGCCGGAGGCCATTGGTGGCGATCAAAGCAGTTGAGGAGAATTTGGCGATCTCCATGCCGATCGCGTTGCCGGCGGTCGACCCGGCGGAGCGTGAGACAATTTTGCGCGTGATGTCGGCGGCGGCTTTCCTGATCTTCTTCCAGTCCTACCTCGTGGCGCCGCTCATCCCCGCGCTGGCGCGGGAATTCCGTTCGGCCGAACAAATCGTCGGGCTGCTGGTGCCGGCGTATTTGCTTCCCTATGGCATCTCGACGCTTTTTTACGGTCCCTTATCGGATCGCATTGGCCGTCGGCCGATCTTGCTTTTCCTGCTGGCCATGCTCGCGATCGCAACTGCCGGCGCCGCTACCGCCCGCTCGATTCCGCAACTGATCGCATGGAGGATCGCCGGTGGAGTCACCAGTGGCGGAATTATTCCGATCGCGCTGGCGCTGTTTGGCGATTTGTTTCCCTACGAACAACGCGGGCGCCCTCTGGGATGGATATTCGGCGCCATCGCCGGCGGGTCGGCATTCGGGTCCACTTTCGGCGCCATCCTCTATCGATCGGTCGGCTGGCGCGCGGAATTCGTCGCCGTGGGCCTGGCGTGCGTCGCGGTATTCCTTATCGCCTTCCGCCACCGCGCGCTCCTCGATGGCAGGAAAACGGACCATCCGCTCGGCTTGAAACAGATCGTCCGCACCTACCTGTCCCTGCTCGGCGATCCGCGCGGTGGACGAACGTATGCCTGGATCTTCCTAAACGGCGTGTTTCATTCGGGAATCTTCGCGTGGCTGGGAGTTTATTTCTCACAGCGCTTCGGGCTCGGCGAAGTGGGGATCGGACTGGCTCTACTTGGCTATGGAGTCCCTGGCCTGTGTTTGGGGCCGATGATCGGCCATATTGCCGACCGCGTCGGCCGGCGCGCGATCATTCCTCTGGGAATGTGCCTGGCCGCATGTTGTGCCTTCGCGCTGGCCCCACATTTGCCCCTTGCGCTCGCGGCGATCACCGTGACGGCGCTCTCCCTGGGCTTCGATATGAGCCATCCATTGCTGGCCGGCATCATCACATCCCTCGACCCCAAACGACGAGGGGCCGCGATGGGAATTAATGCGTTTGTGCTTTTCACGGGATTTGGATTGGGATCGTTAATCTTTCAGGGGGTGCTGCGGTCCGGCTTCACGCCGGCACTGGTGTCTTTCGCGAGTGTACA
Source organism: Tepidisphaeraceae bacterium (assembly GCA_049511115.1). GTDB lineage: Bacteria > Planctomycetota > Phycisphaerae > Tepidisphaerales > Tepidisphaeraceae > JBEKYH01. The sequence continues at coordinate 4,639 of JBEKYH010000153.1, forward strand.
GTTGGTTCTCGGTATCCTGGCGTTCAAAGTATTCCGCAGTGAAAGCTCCGATGGAGCATCAGCGCGTCATTAAAAAGCTGGCTCGGTTTTTTCAACGTGAGCTAGACGCGACGACCTGACCAAAGTCACGCCCTCACCTTGTCACCCTGTCACCTTGTCACCCCCTCTCCTCGCGGCGAAGGCGGGCGTCGCCCCTTCTCCCCCGCTCCCCCTCTCCCGTACAATCCCCTCAGCGTGCCAACCGCCCCTCCTCCCGCCAATCTCCGCTCCTCTCCGAGGATCATCGTAATCGGCGGCGGCCTGGCGGGCATCGCCGCGGCGGTCGCGCTGGAATCACGCGGCCTGAGCGTATCGCTCCTCGAGGCCCGCCAGCAAGCAGGCGGCCGCGCTGGATCATTCAAAGACCCGCGCACCGGCGAACTGCTTGACAATTGCCAGCACGTCCTCCTCGGTTGCTGCACCAACCTGATCGGCCTCTACCGGCGCATCGGCGCGCTCGATCAAATCCATTTCCAGTCCAGCATTTTCTTCGCCGCCGGCAAAGACCGCTGGCGATTATTCGGCGTTCCCGGCCTGCCCGCGCCGCTTCACCTCGGTCCGGCCCTGGCAGCCTTCAGTCTTCTCTCGATGACCGAGCGCCTGGAATTGGCCGCCGCGATGACGCGCATTCTATGCCTCAGCGACGAAGAAATGAGAGAATTGATGAATGTCCCCTTTAGCGAGTGGCTCGACGAGCAGGGCCAAAGCGCCGAACTGATTCGCAAACTGTACGACCCGATCGTCATCAGCGGCCTCAACGAGGAGACTCGCGCCGCCGGCGCAGGCTGGGCCATCAAAATCTTCCGGGATTCACTGCTCGTTAACTCGCGCGGCTATCTCTTCGGCTTGCCGCAATGTCCCCTGGGGAAACTCTATGAGCGACTTGCCCTGCGCGACCTGCACCTGAGCACGCGCCTAAGCGAACACTGCTTTGACGGCCGCCGCGTCAGTGCGGTTAAGACCCAGGATGGCCAAACGTTCGTCGCCGACGCGGTGGTCCTGGCGACCAATCACCACACGCTCAATCAATGGATTCCTGCCGACCTGTGGGATTCCGATGCGAGATTCGCGGGTTTGTCCCAGCTTCAAAGCGTTCCCATCCTGGGCGCTCATCTTTGGTTTGATCAGCCAATATTAAACGAATCACATCTGGCCCTGGTGGACGGCCCTCTGCAATGGCTCTTCCGAAAGGACGCCAGCGGTAGCGCCCTCCATGGCGTCATCAGCGCGGCGCGCGACTGGGTTGGCATTCCCCACGAGCAATGCCTCGCGAAATTCGAGGAACAAGTCCGCACGCTTTTTCCTCGCGCCGCCAACGCTAAGTTGATTCGCGGGTCCATCGTCATCGAAAAGCGCGCCACCTTTTCACCGCTCCCCGGCGTCAATCGCCTGCGCCCCGAGCAAGCTCCCCCCGAAGGCGGCATCGAAAACCTGTTCCTCGCCGGCGATTACAGCCTTACCGGCTGGCCCGCGACGATGGAAGGGGCCGTCCGCAGTGGCTATCTCGCGGCCGATGCGGTGATGCGCGCCCTTCCTGACGCTGCGAATCATGCTTCATTTGTCGTGCCGGATTTGCCGCTGGAATGGCCGGCCCGTTCGATCCGCCACTTCAGCAGCGGCCGCAAGACGAGCAGCGCTGCGAGATAGATGCACGCCGTTCCCAAAGCCATGACCAGGCCCAGGCTCTTAAGACCCTCGTGATGCCCCAACGCCCAGAAAAACGCGAAGCTGCTGGTGGTGACAAACGCACATAACAAAAGCGCCCGGTCGCTCACATCCCAGGCGGTCCAGGTCCGCCGCCGGTCATGTTTCACCTCTCGGTAACGGTGCATCATGAAAACGCCGTATTCATGCCCCGCGCCGATCAGAATCGGCACGCCGAAAAAGTTGGCGAAATTCCAATTGACGTGCAGCAACCCCATCAGCCCCACCAGCATCGGCAGCCCCAGGCCCAGCACGCTGATCGTCAGCAACGTTTGCGGCACGCTGCGCAAATCGAGGAACACCAGCAGCACAACCAGCGCCAGCGCATAAGCCGTCGCCTTGTGAAATGAATGCTCGATGGAGTAGGTGCTGAGATAAATCTCCGGCGCGATCCCGGTTACCTCCGGCGCGCCCGGCACCGTGCCCGCTCGCGCCTGGACATCAATGACAAATTCCTTCAACGGCTCGCGCTGCCAGAGATTCTTGGTCGGATCGATATACAGCGCATACGTTGTTCCGTCGGCGCTCACATAGTGATTGCGCAACTCCGCCGGTAATTTTGAGACATCCAGCGGTGGGGGGGAGAACTGCGCCAAAAGCGACTGCAACTGCGCGACGAACTTTTCCTGCCATTCCGACAGCGGCCCTTGCGCAGCCGGGGAAAGACTCGCGGAAAACTGCCGCAGGGCATCCGCCGTGTCGGGGAATTTGGCCGCCTCGTATTGTGACGCCAGCGCCAGTGCAGACTGATTGATCGCCGCGATATCGCTGGCGGTCATCGCCGCCGGCAAAGTCCAGTTGATCTTGGGAAGTTCCTTCTGGTGATCCGCCAGCCACGCCGCGTTGTCCTGTGCATCCACCAGGCTCGACACGCCGGCGACGTACGGCGATTTTCTAATCGCATCGCCCACCTTGCGCAGCATTCCCAGGTCCGGCGACATCACCACGGCCGACCAGGTTTGCAGCTTGTGCACCAACTGCACGGATTCCAGATTCTGCGCCTGCAAATCCAGCAAATTCGGATTGAAATACGGAATATGCGAAAAGCAGATAATCGTCCCCAGGGCGACGACCCACACCAGCGGCGGCCCAAGGCGACGCGCGGTCGATGCCCGTTGCGCGGGTGCGGCGTAACGCTCCGCCGGTTGCAGCCGGGCGATTTTGGGCGGAAATATCACCAACAGCGCCGGCAGCACCGTATACCCCGACGCCAGACACAGCAGCAGCCCGCCGCCGGCAATGACGCCCAGCTCAGCGGCCCCGCGAAAATCCGTGAAAATCGAAACGAAAAACGCCCCCGCCGCCCCGAGGCACGCCGTAAAGATCGGCGGGCTGACATGCTTGAACACCCGCGCCCACACCGCCGCCGGCCGCTCGTAGCGCTGCGCCTCGCGGCGATAGCGCGTGAGAATCTGCACGAGGTAATCCATGCCGATGCCGATCAGCGTGATGAGAAAGACGATCGACAGAATATTGAGTTCGCCGACCGAGATCGTCGTCCATCCAAAAGTCCAGCCAATCGCGACCGTCAGGCTGATCTCCGCGACCGTGGCCATCCAGACCGACCGCAAAAACACCACCAGCCCCAGAAAGATCACCACGAGTGCGATGATCTCGGCGCGCGTGGAATCGGTGTCGCTGGTCTTCATTTCGTCGGCGTCCAGCGCCGGCCGGCCGGTCACGGCAACATGAAAATCCGGGAAATCCGCCGCGGCAGCGGCGGCCGCCTGCCGCACGGCATCCACCTGCATCGCCCCCGCCGCGACCGTGTTGTCATCATCCGCCAGATAAACCGCGATCAGCAAAAGGTGATTGGCCGGATTCGTCTGGTCGGGAACGTAGGTATAACCCAGATCGCCCGGATCATTGGCCGCGAGTTCCGCCAGATCAGGAACCTGCGCAGTCTTCGTCGTGATCGTCCTCCGCCAGGAATCGGCGAGGATTTTGAGAAACTGCGCCTTGTCCTTGTCCGGATTGGTCAGCGACAGACTCAGCAGAAATCGCCGCATGGGCGACGAGCTTCCCTGCCCCCAAACGGCCGCCAATGGCACAAGCTGCTGCCGAGCCTCGTCGAAGGATTGCTTCAGTTCGTCGGTGCTGGCAAAGAGCATCGCGTACGCCCCAAGCTCCTTCATCCCCACGCGATCTTCCACGCGCGTGACGATGGTCGAATCGAGCGCGCGCAGTTTTGCCGCCGCGTCATCCGCGACGGCCCGCCACCGCGACAAATCGGGCGCTTTCTTGTCGTCCTTTGGTTCGATCAGGACGTACAACGCCTCATTTTCCGGGAATTTCTGCTCGAAATCGAGGTAGGTTTTGAAGAACGGCACCTGCGGCGAAAAGAGCTTGTCCTGGTCGGTGTCGATCTGCAGCTTGAACAGCGCCAGGCAAACTGACCCGACCAGCAGCGCCGCGCACAGCAGCAGCGTCGTCTTGGGATACGCGACCACCGCCAGAACGGTCTTGAGGAGCCGGCGCTGCAAACTGAGAACGGAGTAAGCCCGCATGGATTCCTCTACGCCAGCACCACCCGCTTGGCCAGGCCGAATACGGTCTCCCAAGCGCTGCCGGGGAATCGTTGCGTGTCGGCCAATACATCGCCGAGCGCGGTGATGAACCAGTCAATGTCCGGCTTGGTGATCGTCATGGGCGGAAGGAATTTAATCACCTCCGTATGATAACCCGCCACCTGCGTGAGGATACGGTGCTTTTGCAGCAGGGGGATAATGATCATCTGCCCGAAGACGGCGAAGTTCATCTTGTGCACCATGTCCCACGCCAGCTTCAGCTTGATCGAGGATTCCGGCCGCGCGAAATCAATCCCAAACATCAGCCCCTTCCCGCGCACCGCCGAAACAAACGGGCAGCTTTCCGCCAGCGGGGCCATTTGTTCCATCACGTATCGCCCCATTTCCGCGGCATTTTCGACTAACTTTTCATCTTCAATCACCTGCAAACTCGCCAGCGCCGCCGCCATCGCCAGATCGTTCTGGCCGAACGTATTGGAATGAACGACGCATCGCTCCATGGAATTGAATACGCCGTCCATGATTTTGGGCCGCGTAATGATCGCCCCGACGGGAACATATCCGCCGCTCAGCGCCTTTGCGCAGCACACGATATCCGGCTCGACTCCAGGCCAATGCTGAAAGCAAAACCACTTACCGCTGCGGCCCAGCCCGCATTGCACTTCGTCAGCAATCAGCAGCGTCCCCGCCGCCCGGCACAGGCGCTGCGCCTCGACCAGATATCCGTCGGCAACCACTTCGCACGATTTTCCCTGGATCGGCTCGATGATAAACGCCGCCGCCTGCTTGCCCGCCAGCGCCGCCTCCAGGGCCGGCAGGTCATTGAACGGAATCTTCGCCGTCCCCGGCAATAGCTCGCCGAATCGCTCGCGGAAAAACTCGGCGCCGTTGAGGGCCAAAGAGCCGGTGGTCAGTCCGTGAAAGGCGTGGTCGCAATAAATAATCCGATTTCGGCCGGTGAAACAGCGGGCAAATTTAATGGCCCCCTCGACCGTTTCC
>JBEKYH010000154.1:0-9883 GCA_049511115.1 Tepidisphaeraceae bacterium
TCCGCACCTGAAGTTGGACCGCTTCGCCTGGCATGAAGCCAGTGCCGTTGATCTGGGCCGTGCTGCCGGGGGAATAGTCGCCCAAGTTCGTGGCTATGACCGCCGAAAGCAAAACACGCCTTTCGAGCCGTTCAATCGAGAAATTCACCGCACGGCTCAGCGCACGCGCACGCCGCAACGCCCCGCGGCCATTATTACTGCGCAACATATTGGGCCGCCCTTCCTATGGAGGCTAGTGGCAACTGGCTTCCCTTGACGCTGCAAATACCCCGACGTGGTTTCCCACCGCGCCCGCTGAACCGCCGAGCCTCCCGATAGCTCCCGCAAAATTGTATCTTGAGGGGGGCCCTTGGCAACGAAAAAATTTGCAAATCAATGCGCGCGTGGCGCCGCCGAAACGATTACTGGGACGAGGCCGGATTTGGCAATTTCCACCGGTCCGGCCGCCATTGATCGAGTGGGTTGATCGGCGTGGCCGGCAGGTTCCCACGACACCAAATCCACCGATAGCCATTGGGTCTGCTCATTGCAAACGATCACAACGCCGCGCGTCGGCGAAGAGCAGATTGTCCCCGGTTGTTACGGGGTTCCAGACGCCGACGAGGGCATCCTCGCTTATCTCGTCAGTCGGCAAGGCCGCTGGCGCGGCGATCACCAGCCGCGCCTTTGCAGGTCGGCTGTTAGCATTGCCGGCCGCTGAAATACTGCCGACATTCCCCACAGCGGGCGCGGGAGAGGTCGGTTTGACCTTTGTCGTAGACTTTGCGACCTTGGCCGTCGCATCGCCTGGCGCGGTCATCGTTAGGGAGGCGGTCAATCCCGTGGGAATCACAGGCGATGATGGAGTCGGTGCGGACACGGCGGCGATTGGCGCCGCGGAAATGGTTGGCGAATTCGCCGCGGCAGCAGGCGCGGACGGCGCGAGGACTCTTGCCGCCGCGGGCGCGGGCTTCGGTGTCGTCGGAGCCGCTGCTGTTTCCACGACAGGCCTCGACAAATCTGGCGCCTGCGCCAATTGCCCAAAGGCCAGTTGTTTGTTGAAATTCTGGCTGACTAAAAGCAGGTCGGCGAAGTTGACGGTTCCATCATAATTGAAGTCGCCGTGCGCCCAGTCTTCATTCGTCTTGTTGAAATTCTGGCTGACAGCCAAAAGATCAGCAAAATTGATTGTCCCGTCGAGATTCGCGTCGCCGGCCAAAGTGTTCTTGATGTAAATCTGATTGGGCGCGGCCGGCGTTCCGGCGTCTAGATTTCCGTCTGTGTAGCCCACGGCGTAAAGGCTAGGGTCGGCTGCGGCGTTGGAGCTGGTGATGCCGGGGCCGGTCCACGTGTCATTGTTGTAGGCAGTCTTCAGATAACCCTGGATGGCGGCGAGCGGATCATTGCCCGGCGTGTAGTTGATCTCCAGAACATTGTCGGTGAGATCGAGGGCGCCGGCGACGGTTAGATTGTTGACAGCAAGGATCGTCTGATCGGCAGGAACATCCGAGGCGGCTAGAACCAGCTTGGCGCCCCAAGCGATGGAGACGGTCCCCAGTGTGTAGTCGAGCGAGCCGCCACCGGGAGCATCAGCGGGAACTGTGAACATTCCGCCGTCGACGTTCAGCGTATCCAGCGCAGTGGGCTGGGAGAAGACCAAGCTGGCCCCGCCGCCGGGCTGGGCGGTTTGAGATAGCGTGTTGGCGCCGGCGGCATTGCCGTCGAAGATGATGGTGCTTGCGGCGGTGTAAGGAATCGAACTGGCTCCCAGTGGCGTGGCAACGACAATAGTTGAGCCATTAACGGTGGCAGTGTCGTTGCCTGATGTGCCGATCACTTCAAGGGTATTTGTGCCTGCGCCGCCGTTGAAAGTCAGGCCCGAAGCCGGCAGCGGATCGCCATTCGAGAAGTCGATGATGAGCTGGTCTGCGCCGGCCGGGCCGGCGTAGTTCAGGCTGGGTATGTCGGCAAGCAGAATGGATTGTGCCGGCGGCCCGCTGGCGGTGGCATTGGTCCAAATGTCCGTGTGGAGACCGTCGGCATCCAGGCGGACATATTCGATGGGAGCGGTGAGATTCACGGCTTGACTAGCCTCGACCGCGGCCAGTTGCTTGTTGAAATTCTGTGATACCAGCAGCAAATCGGCGAAGTTGACGATGCCGTCGTAATTAAAGTCACCCTGCGCCCAGTCCCGATTTGTCTTGTTGAAATTCTGGGAGACGCTCAGCAGATCGCCAAAATTGACGGTGCCGTCGAGGTTGGCGTCGCCGGCCAGCGTAAGTTTCAACAAAATCTGACCGGGTTGGGCGGGTGTACCCGAATCAACACTTCCATCGGCGTATCCGATTGAATAGACGCCGGGGTTTCCGGCGGCGGTGCTGCTCATGATGCCTGCGCCGGTCCAGGTGTCGCCGTTATAGCCGGTGACCAAATACCCGCGGATGGCCGCAACGGGATCGGTCGCGCCGACGCCGTAATTGAGTTGCAGCGAATTGTCGGTGATGTCCAGTCGGGAGCCGGCGGCAATTGTTAGTGCCGATAAGGTGCTTATCCCACCTCCGCTGCCGAGTAGAACATCGGCCGTGGTCGTGCTGGTCCCGATGCTCAGCACGCCGCTTCCAGTAATGTTGCCGACGACACTGAATGTACCCGCGTTGATTTCGACAAGCCCAGTATTGGCGAACGTTGAGCGGACGATCGTCACCGCGGCGGTCGCCTGGTCAATCGTTCCGCCGTTGGCCAGCGTCGCGCCGGAAATCGTCATGGGGCCGGAGCCATTGATCTGAAGCATGGCGCCTGGGTCGATCGTGAGGTCGGAGTCCAGTGCCCCGCCGGTCCAGTCGAGCGTCCCGCCGACGATATAGAGATTGCCGACGTTGAGGCCGGAGCTCACCACGACGGTTCCGCTGTTGATGTAGGCGGCATCCGCGCTTGTTGGCACGAAGCCGGTATTCCAGTTGTTGGGATCGTTGAAGCTAGTGGAATCTTTCCCGGTGAAGATGACGCCCAGCGATGTAGTAGCGTGCGCGGTCAGCGGCGTCTGTTGCACGTTGCCGACATTGTCCGTGGCAATGGAATAGAAGCTGTAATAATTATCCATCGCGCCGGCATAGATCGCGCTGGTGAGCGTGGTGTCGATCAGCCACGGCACAAACGGCCCTCCATCTGTCGAAGCGTAGATGTCATAGCTGGCAATGCCCGATCCGCCAGCGTCATCCTGACCCGACCAGGTGACGGTGAAATTGGGCGAGGATTCGGTCGGCGGCAATGGGCCGACAGTGCTGACGGGCGGGCCGGAATCGATGGTGTTGGAGGTGGACGGGGTTTCCAACGAACTCTGATCCGACAGCCCCGCGTCGAAAATGACGGTGCCCTGGGCATTGATGACGGTGCCGGTTGGATCAGCGGCGTTGGGCTGTACGGTGTAGCTGATGAAACCTTGCCCCTGTGGCGGCGTGACGTTGGGAGGCAGGAAGCCTTCAAAGACATTTCCCACCGGGTCGTCCAGCGTTGTCGGGTCGATGGTGGTGAACGTCCAAGTAAGCTGGCCGTTCAATTCGTCGAATTCGGCATCGACATCGACGTAGACGCCGAGCGTAGTGACATCGTTGATCTGGGTGCTGTAGGAAGTCAGCCCCGCGGGCACGGCGAACACCTGCCCGCCGAAACCAAACTCGCCAAGCTGGAATGTGTTCCAGTCGAGGTTGGGATCTATTTGCTCAGTGACCTCGACGACGTGGGCGGGGGCTGTCGCGCTGGCCTCGTTCTCAAAGCCGATGGTGTAGGGGAGGGTCGCGCCGGCTTGGACGAAGCCCTGGGTTCCGAAGCCAGCGGGGCCGGTGACGTAGTTGGGATCGTGGGGACCGACGACAATGGTGGTTGTCGTTGCGAGGTCGGCGCCGTTGACGACAGGAACATTAACCTCCTTATAAAGAGCGTAGCCATCATGAACAAACCGGTAAAAAAGATAAACATCAAGGACCGCCAGGGCAGCAACAGTGGCTCCGCCCAAGCTTAGCGCGCCGCCAGAATCAATGAGAGCCGCAGCGGGTTGCACAACGTTTTCATAAAACAAAGTCAATAGGGTGGGAGTCTCATTTTGGACGACTCTCTGTTCAAGCCCAATTCCAGTGGAATAGGTGTTAGGATTCAGTCCAAAGCCCAGGAGGCCGGAAGGGTCCTCATACACTAATGGGTTGTTGGATACAAAGGTATATTCATTCAGCCCTCCGGCCAGGCCAGAGGGGTCCGGATTGATAAATCGGCCGATCGTCGGCGAATAGAATCGCGCTCGCATGAAGTCCAAGCCGTTGGTCTGGGTCATTACGCCGGCCTGACCGTTGAATTGGAAGGGATTGTTGACTGACCCCGTCGAGGACTGCAATACGCCAAACGGCAGATAGCTGTAGCTGGCGAGGTAGCTTCCAGTTGAACCACTCAGGCCGGCAGTGGAACCCGTGGCGTCAAAATCATAATACGACGCGACGCCGGAGGCATTGACCTGGCTCACCAGGCCCTTCCCGTAGGTGAAGTTGGCGATCAGGTTGCCTGAACCATCATATTCGGCGACGACGTTGCCAAGCCCGGTCGGATCAACGAGATACTGTGTCGTCTTCCCGTTGTCGGTCGATGAAATCAGGTTCCCCAGCGCATCATACTTGTAGGTTTCCGTGTCGGTGGGAGTCTGCACTTCAATGAGCCGGTTTTCGTCGTCGTAGGTGTAGATGGTGTTGCCGGCCGGGCCGCCGGTCACGGTCAGGTTGCCATCGGCATCGTAACTGTAGGTGTAGCCGCCGACAGTGGTGTATTCATTTACATCGTTGGTCACGTAGTTGGTCGTCGTGCCGCCGGTATCACTGACCACCGTCCGGTTGCCCGCCGCATCGTAGGCGTAAGTGATCTTCTCGCCGGTTGGCAACGTGGCGCTGGTGAGTTGTCCGTCGGCGTCGTAGCCATAAGTCGTCGTTCCCGCCAGCGTGGTCATGGTGGCGACGTCGTTCAGGGCGTCGTAGGTGTAATCAAAACGCGAATTGATCGAGCCGCCTGGGGCGAAGTTGATTAAATGCAGGAGATTTCCGTCGGCATCGTAGGCGTAGGTAGTGTAAGTTCCGTTGCCGTGAACTACTGAAGTGAGTTGGTTCGCCGAATTATAAGTGTAGCTGGCAACCATGGCGCCGGTGGCATCGGTTACTTCCATGAGTTGGCCAGTGAGGTAGTAAGTATAATTCTCGGTGAAGCCTGATTGATCGATCAATTGCGTAAGCTGATTACCGGCGTTGTACGTGTAGGTGAGGAACTGGCCGTTGGGATAGGTGATCTGCGTTAGGTCGCGCGCGGAGTTATAGATGAGCGCGGTGGTGCCGGATGCGTCGGTGGCGGAGAGCACGTCGCCCTGGGCGTCGTACGTATAGGTATCGGTGGTGCCGTCAGGGTTGATCTGGCTCGTCAGATCGCCGGCGCTGTTATAGGCATAGCGGGTTGTAAGCCCCAGGGCATTAATGGTCTTACTGATCTCGCCCTGCGCATTGTAAAAGTAATCGCTGGTATTGCCATTGGCCTGAAGGATTGAAGACAGAAGGCCCTGGCTGGTGAAGCTGTAGCTTGTTGTATTGCCGTTGGCATCTTCCAAACTCTGCAACGCTCCCGTCGCAGGATTCTCGGTAAACTGAGTGGTATTCCCCAATGCGTCGGTTTCGCTGGCGATGCTCCCGTCAGCGTTGTAAGTCGCGGACGAAGCTGTGCCGCCTGGAGACGAGATGAGAACTGGTTCGCCGTCAGGGTTGTAGGTTATGCTCGTCACGTTTCCCAGAGAATCCGTGATAATCGCCGGCGCTCCCTCGGCATTATAGAGCACCTTAGTGGTCGCACCGGTCAGGTCGGTCGCGGTATAGCCGCCGGGCGAAAGATAGGCATAAGTGATTGTCCCGGTGGCGCCGCTGCCACTCTGCTTGGTCAGTCTGCCCTGTGAGTCGTAGGTGAAGTTGAGCTGCGTCCCGTTCGGGTTGGTTATCGACGCCAGGGCATGCTCTTCGGCGGCGCCCTGACCGTTAATGTACGTATACGCGTAGCTGCCGTTGGGACCGGAGACGCCGACTAATTGGTCGTTGGAATCGTAGGTGTAAGTTGTCACATTCCCGGCCGGATCGGTGACCTGGCTGACCAGGCCCTGTGCGTTGTAACTCAGCGTCATTACTTCGCCGTCGGATTGCGTCAGGGTGGTAACCTGGTTCGCGCTGTTGTAGCCGGCGGTGATGCTATTGCCGCTGCTGTCCTGAATTGAATTGAGCTGGCCATCGGGGAGGAAACTGGTGACCGTGCCGCTCGGCTCGGTCAATGTGAAGGCGCCGTTGGTGAAGGTCAACGTTCCCGGATCTCCGTCGTCGCTGACGTACGTCCCGTTGGAGTCAAGCGTGAACTCGCTGTCGTTCGCCCCCTCCTGGATGTAGACGTCGCCGGAATTGTCTGTCGTAGCCGACATGTCCCAGTTGGTCGCCCACCCATATCCCAGAAGTCCCGACGTATAACGGCCGGTAATCGACTGCACGAAGGAACGCTGGAATTCCAGCGGCAGCCCCGGTCCCGCAAAATCGCTATCCACCACGCTGCTGAGGATCGGCGTCGGCTCGGAGTCATTGGCCTTCCCTAACTCAAAATCCAGCAGAGTGCTCTGATCCGTGACTGAATCGCCGACCTGCGCCAGGTAGATCGAATCCGCCTGGAAGACGCTGTCCAAATCCGCGAACGTCGTACCCACCGCCGCCGACAGATTGGCCAGGAGGGTGCTCCACGCGGCGGCGGGAATATCAGTGGGTCGCGGGAGGCTGCTCCAGTCAATGCTTGTCGATGGGGGGACTTCTTCAACCGTCCATGTTGTAATCGTGCCAACCGTGTCGGGGTAGGGAAGGAATTTAACCAGGCCCCCGACGCCGGGCGTCTGGTTGTTGGGTTCCATCGGCGTCGCCACCTGCTTGGGCGCCAGGACACCGCCGCCAAAACCGATCACCTCCTGCGATACCCCATTGACGTTGGTGCCGATCAGCTCGAACTCAGGAATCTGAATGTCCGTGTTGCCTTCATTAATCACACCGGCCGAAAGGTAAAAGGGCATGCCCACCAGCCCGCCTGGCGGCGAATCCGCATAGACCTGAAGATTGGAACTGGCGGCCTGCGCAGTCACCTGGAATGTGCCTGGCGCAACCGCCGATTGGCTGCCATCGACCGCCTTGACGCTGTAATTGCCGGCGGCCTGGCCCGTCAGATCAAAGGTTACATTCAACTGGTTGGCGTTTATGAGCGTCGTTGATTGTGCCACGATGGTTGTGCCGCCGTCGAGAAGGCTAACTGCGGTATTTTCAGTAAAGCCTGATCCGGTGATGGTCATGCTCACCGGCCCGGTGTTATTGCCTGAAGCCGTGCTGAAACTACTGACCTCGAATGGGATCACACTGGCCAGTAGCGTGAACGATTCCCCCGCGCCAGCGCCGTCGCTACCGTCCAGCAGGATGTAGTAGGTGCCGCCCTGGCCGCTGGGAAGAACCAATTGGGGTTGCAATGCGTTCAGATCGGCGGTGTTTGATTCATCGAAGCTGCTGGCCGTGGGCAAAGTGCCGTAGCGGACTAAAAGTTCCGATTCATCGGCAACGCCAAAAGTCGCCTCCAGTTGCACGTTCGATCCGGGCGTGACGTTCAATCGGTAGAAAAGTTCCTGCCCATTGGAGATGGTCCCGGAAACGGCGGTGCCAAGTGACAAAAGCGGCGGCGCCAAAGAGAGCGGCGTGGAGGAGGCCGCGACGTTGTTGGCGCGGTTGACGTCCGGCACGGCCATGCCGCTGTCGGCGACGACGATCACATAGTAGCTTCCTTGGAGGAGTCCGGGCAGCGGTGCAACCAACGTCCCCTCGTAACTCGAAAGGCCGGCCACGTCACCGACATGTTTGACCCGGCCCAGGAGCGTCGCATCCGGCATGAGGACGGCAGAACTGGATAGATAGACCGAATCGGTCCATTTTCCGGATGTGGTGCCCACCGTGCCCAGATTCTCAACCGTGTAGGTTACGGTGATGTTTTGGCCGATCGTTCCCGTTGACGGCGTGAAGGTCACAGCGCTGACCGCCAGGTCCGGCGAAAGTGTCGCGCCGACCAAGCTTAGGCTAGTAGCCGTGGAATTCGTCGCAAACGCTGGTGAGCCGCTGATCAAAGCCGAATTAAACGTCGCGAAACTCCCTGAGGAACTCGCGAAATTGAAAACGTCAAACGATTCCTCCAGAGCCGGGGCAAACCCGTTGCTCAGCGTCGCATTTAATGTTCCGCCGAGCGCCGCCGCGCCGGAGACGTTGAGTTGATCGAATTGGCTCCCCGCCTTTGCGCCGCCGACTGCGATATTGAGGCTTCCGGTTGAGGATTGAGTGAAGCTGCCGCTTACGGTGAGAACACCCGGCGACGATCCGGGTGTGACCTGCCCGTTATTTAGCAAGTTGGCTTTGACCAGCCCCGATCCCGAAAGGCTGCCGCCGTTGCTGACTGTCACAGTGCTCGAAGCGACCAGTGTCCCGTTTACCACGGTGCTGCCGCTGTCGGTGTAGCTGCCGCTGGAAGTGAAGGTGCTGCCGGCGGCGATCGTCAGCAATCCGAGGTTGTTGAACGCGCCAGCGCTGAAATTTGCGCCGTTTTGAATCGTGAAACTGCCTGCCGCCGCGTTGGTGGTGAATCCAGCCAATGCGCTGGTTGTGCCGCTGGCGGCGTTGTAGATTTGCGAGGTTGCCCCGTCGAGCAGAAGACCGGCCGCATTCGTGACAATGTTGGCTCCGACGAGGCGCAGGGTGCTGTTTCCAACCGCGCCGAACGTTCCGCCGGTGAGAGTGCTGCCGGAGAAATTGGTGTCACCCTCGACGATGAGAGTGCCTCCGCCCGCGGCCTCGATCGTTCCCTGATTCGTGAGACTGCCCGTGCCGCTGGCGGTGATAACGCCGGAATTGCCCTCAATCGTGACGCCCGATGCGATCGTGAGATTGCCGCCAGTGGGAATCTGCAGGCCGTCGTTGCTGTCCATGCCGGTTAGGGTAATCGTGCCGGTTCCGCTGACAGTTTGCGTTCCTGAGAACGTGAGATTGCTCGCGTCCGTCAGGCTCACCAAGCCCTGGTCGAGCGTCAGGCCGCCGGTGATGGTGATTGATCCGCCCGTGAAAGGTGATTCGCCCAGCTGCATTGAACCTGCAAGCGTCACGCCGGCCAATGTGCCGCCGTCGTTAGTTGCAAGGACCGCGGCCGTGCCGGATGTGGTGACCGTGCCGCCGTCGATGGCGCCAAATCGTAAGTAGAGCGGACCGCTGGCGCCATTTAACGCCAGCGTGTTGCCGGCATTGTTGAGACTGCCATTGAGATAGAGGATACCGTCTGCCGTATCGAACGTTCCCTGATTGACGAAATTAGCGCCATCAAGTTCGATCGCCCCGCCGCCGGTGATCTGAAACGTTCCCTGATTGTCCGCGTCGTTCCCGGCAAAGGTAATCTGTCCGGAGTTTGTCGTGATCGTTCCCTGATTGACGTATGTGTCGCCTGAGAAATATCCGGTAATCGTTCCGCTGCCTCCCGCGATAGTGATGCCGCTGCCAATCGTTAGCGTCGCTGGATTGGTACTGGTCGTCCCTTGGGACTCGATAAAATTATTGCCGCCACCCAATTGTACGCTTCCCGTGCCGGCAAGGATTTGCGTCCCCTGGAAGAGCAGCGTCGCGGTAGTGCTTCCACTCGCTGCACCCAACTCGATCGTCCCGTTGAGCGTGAGGCCGCTGTTGACGTCGAGCGTGACATTATTCTCCGAAGCATCCAGTGTGCTACCGGAGGGGATGGTAACACCCGACAACACGCTGCTATTGCCGTTGATCGACGTAAGAACGAGCAAATT
>JBEKYH010000155.1:0-9873 GCA_049511115.1 Tepidisphaeraceae bacterium
AAGTGATCGGCCCGATTTTTGTTTATTGCAACGCCTTGTCTGATTCCGAGACTCCCTCCGACGCCGACCTGGCCACACTCTCGGAAACGGCCGGAAATCCGACGGTTCCGTCAGCCTGGAAAGACAACGCCACTGCCCTCTGGCAGGATGCGCTCGATCAAGCCAAAAAGGAAAAAGCCGCATGGCCCTATGAATGGGTCAACGGCGTGGACTATCCGCACAAAGATCAGCGCGGCAATGTCAGCGGCCAGATCGTTCTCGATGACCCGCAGGCCGCCTCGACCAAGCTGGTCCATTTGACGGTCGGTCTGGCCCATCCGGACTACACCGGCGGGCGCGGCGGCGGTCGCGCGGGCGGGGCCGGTGGCGGTCGCGGCTTTGCTGGACGCGGAGCGACAACCCAGCCCGGCGGCGCTCGTGGCTTCGCCGCGCGCGGTCCCACGACTCAGCCCGCCGGAGCCAGAGGCGGATTGGCTCGCGGCGGCGCTGCTGGTGGTCGCGGTGGCTTCGGCGGTTTCGGTGGCGGCTTCGGCGGCGGTGGCGGAGTGGGGTGGACGAACGACGCCAAGTTCTATCAGTTCTGGAATGACGGCGCCGAGGACGGCAAATTCACCATCACCAACGTCCGCCCCGGAACTTACACGCTCCACGCATTCGCCGACGGCGTGCTCGGCGAATTCGCCCAGACCAATATTACCGTCGAAGCGGGCAAGGACATCGATCTCGGCCAGCTCACCTGGAAGCCCGTACGTTACGGCAAGCAGGTCTGGGAAATCGGCTACCCCGACCGCACCGCCGACAAATTCTATAAGGGCGACGGCGCCAACTACTGGCTCTGGGGCTGGCCGCTCCGTTACGGCGATCTTTTCCCCAATGACATCACTTACACCGTCGGCACGAGCGATTACCACAAGGACTGGTTCTTCGAGGAAGTTCCCCACGCGATATCTGACGACTGGAAGAACCCCGCCGCCAAGGATCCGCTCAACCAGCCGTTTGGCTGGGTGCAAAACGCCACTGGGACCAACGACATGTGGCGATCCTGGGGCCGCGGCAAGGCAACCACCTGGACCATCAAATTCAACATGGACAAGGCCGAGCACGGCCAGGCCACCCTCCGTGTCGCCCTCGCGGGCGCTGACGGCAACGGCGGTCTCGCTGTCGGCGTCAATGGCCAAAACGTCGGCACTATCCGCACGCTGGCCACCAACGCCCTCCGCTACAACACCGACCGTGGCGTATGGCAGGAACGCATGCAGGCTTTCGACGCTTCGCTCCTCAAAGCCGGCGAAAACTCCATCACCCTGACCGTTCCTGCCGGCGACCTCGATTCCGGCGTAGTCTACGACTACCTGCGCCTGGAGTTAAATGAAGATGCCACGCCGCCCGCGGCGCCAGCGCCGGCAAACCAGTGAGGCGATCTTCATGGATCAGCACATCAATCGTCGGCAGTTCCTTGGACGCGCAAGCGCGCTGGCGGTATGCGGCGGAGCGATCGGGTCTCTTGTCACGAGCGGCCGCGCCCCCGCCCAATCCACCAAACCCGCCACCCTCGGGGTCTCCCTCAACGCCTACAGCTTCAACAAACTCCTCCTCGACGATCTCGCCAAGCCCGGATCCGGCATCACCCTGATGGCATTGCTCGACTACGCCGCAGCGGCCAAGTTCGACGCCATTGACCCCACCGGTTACTACTTTCCCGGCTATCCCAAGCGGCCCGACGACGCCTATATTGACGCCCTCAAACACAAAGCCGCCGACCTGGGCCTGGCCATCAGCGGCACCGGCGTGCGCAATAATTTCACCTATTCCGACAAATCCGTCCGCGACGCCGATCTGCAAATCATCAAGGATTGGATCGAAGTAGCGGCTCGCCTTGGCGCTCCGGTTCTTCGCGTGTTCGCCGACACGCAAAAAGGCCTCACCTGGCAGCAGGTCGCCAAAGGTTTCACCAGCGACCAGGTGCAGGAGTGGATTATCGCCGACTTAAGGGAATGCACCGACCACGCCAAGCAGTTCGGCGTTCGCATCGGCGTTCAGAACCACGGCGATTTTCTTCGCACCGCTCAGGATGTCCTCGCCTTGCTCGACGCCGTCAATTCCCCCTGGTGCGGCGCGATCGTCGATATCGGCTCGTTCAAATCCCCCGACCCCTATGCCGACATCGCCGCGCTCGCCCCCCGCGCCGTCAATTGGCAGATCAAGCAGAGCCTCGCCGGCGCCGATGCCCATTCGCCGCCCGATTTGCCCAGGCTCATGCGCCTCATCCGCGTGTCCGGCTACCACGGCTATCTTCCTATCGAGACTCTCATCCCGGCCTCCAGCCTGGCCGACCAGGAATCACAGATTTCGGCGTTCCTCGCCCAAGTGCGCTACGCGATTGTGCAAACGGCTTAATCCACCGCTCGTTGAGGCTTTCTCCCCCTCTCCATGTACCCAGGGAGAGGGCCGGGGTGAGGGTTCTTCGGATATGTCGAATAGCTCTATCACGTCAGAAACCACCCTCACCGCAAACATCTTCCGGCATACGAAGAGAGGGAACCACCCGGCTGCGAATTCTCCCTGCCGGTCCAACGATTCTTCATGTAAACGTGTATAACAGATAGCCGTTCCGGCGGACGAAGGGCAAGCAGTCTCGTCTCAATCGCCCGCAACAAACCTATGGCACTGTTCGGAGGCACCCGCATGCGCACTTCCGCGATGGCCGTCGTCGCCCTTTTGGCCACGGTCTCCCTCTCCTTCGCCGCCGACTCTCCCGTCCAATTGACCCAGCTCACCGTCGAGCACATGACCAATCCCATCGGCATCGGCATCGCCCAGCCGCGCTTCTCCTGGAAACTGCAATCCGATCGCCCCGGCGAAGTCCAGACGGCCTACGAAATCCGCGCCGCCTCCACCAGCGCCGCCCTGGCCAATCAACCCGACTTGTGGGACTCGGGAAAAGTCGCCTCCGACCAATCCGTCCTTGTCCCCTGGGCCGGCAAGCCCCTCGAGTCCCGAGCAATCGTCTACTGGCAGGTCAAAGTCTGGGATAAGGATGGCAACGCGACCGATTGGAGCGCCCCCGGTTACCTCGAACTCGGCCTCCTCCACGCCGACACGGAATGGAAAGGCCAGTGGATCACCGCCGACCTCCCTCGCTTTGACATCGACCAGGCCCCGCTTTCGCATGCTATGTGGATCAATGCCGGCTCAACCGCCGCCCAAGGCGCGGGAATCCGCCTCGTCCTGAATCTCCCCGACGACGCGAAAATTCAAAGCGCCGTCATCGACGCCGCCGCCGACGGCCTGGTTTCCCTCTACGTCAACGGCAAGGCAACCCTGCAAGGCCCAAGCAGCCACACCGCACCGTTCCACGCCGATTTCCCGCAGGACCTCACCCCCGGAAAAAACGTCATCGCCATTGGCTCGCTGGCCGTTCGCAATTTTCGCGGCACAGGCGGCCGCAACGCCATCGCCGCCCACGGCGTGATTGACCTCCAAGGCGGCACGCGCGTTGAATTCAACACCGACAACACCTGGAAAGCAGCCGTCGTCGCGGCGCTCTCCGGTCGCGGTCGCGGCGCTGCCGCGCCGGATACAACCGTTCAGTGGTACGCCCCCGAATTCGATGATTCTTCGTGGGCCGCCGCCACCGTGCTCGGCCCATATAGCGCAACTGCGGTCGCGCGTAGCGCCGATCCTACTATCGGTCCCGGCCGCTATTTGCGCAAGAGCTTCACCGTCAAAGGCCCAGTCGCCAAGGCACGCCTTTACGCCACGGCCCTGGGCGTCTACGAAGCCTCCATCAACGGCAAGCTGGTCAGCGACGATCAGCTTGCTCCCGGTTGGACCGATTATTTCAAGCGCGTCATGGTGCAAACGTACGACGTGACGGCATTACTTCAGCCCGGCCAGACCAACTCCGTGGCCGCTCTCCTGGGCGACGGCTGGTTCGCCGGTCGCGTCGGCTGGATGGGCCTGGCTCAATACGCCCGCGTCGGCGACCGCCCCGATTTCAGCGCCCAGCTTGAAATCACCTACGCCGACGGCACCACCGACACCATCGCCACCGACGGCACCTGGAAAGCCGGTCCCGGCCAGGTCGTCGGCGCTGACCAGCAGCTTGGCGAAGTCCAGGACGCCCGCAAGGCCGTCGCCTGGGACACCGCCGGTTTTGACGATTCAACCTGGGCCGCTGCCGCCGTTGATAAGCATGCGAATCTCGAACTCGACCCGCAGCTTGGCCCGCCCGTGCGGCGCTTGATGGAGCTGACTCCCAAGAAGATCTCCCACATCGGCGACATGATCATCGTCGACTTCGGCCAGAACATGGTCGGCCACGTCCGCCTGACCGGCACAGGTCCCGCCGGTGCGACGGTCCAGATTCTCCACGGTGAAATGCTCAACCCCGACGGCACCGTCTACAACGAAAACCTCCGCCAGGCGATTTCCTTCGACTCCTTCACATTCGCCGGCACCGGCAGCCCCGAAACCTTCGAGCCGCATTTCACCTTCCACGGTTTCCGCTACGCCCAGATCACCGGCTATCCCGGCGATCTCACTGCCGACAATATCCGCGGCATCGTCGTCGGCTCCGATACCCCCGACACCGGCCACATCGTCACCTCCAACGCCGATGTGAACCAGTTGATCTCCAACATTCGCTGGGGCCAGCGCGGCAACTTCCTCTCCGTGCCGACGGATTGCCCCCAGCGCGATGAGCGCATGGGCTGGATGGGCGACGCCCAGGTCTTCTCCTCCACCGCCGTCTACAACGCCGATGTCTCCGGCTTTTTTGCCAAGTGGATGGTCGATGTCGATGACGGCCAGACCGCCGACGGCGCGTTCGGCGTCGTCTCCCCGCGCCTCGACACCCAGACCTACCCCATCTGGGGCGACGCCGGCGTGATCATCCCCTGGGTCAGTTACACCGCCTATGGCGACAAAGCGTTCCTGGAAAAGAACTACGACAATATGACCAGGTGGGTCGATCATTGCCAGCAGCAATTCCCCACCCTTCTCGAATCCGGCGGTGTGGGTGACAATCTCTCCCCGCTGACGGCGCGCGGCGGCCCGCTTCCTGCACGAGGCGCGCGCGGACCGACCACCGGCCCGGCCGGCGCTCGCGGCGGATTCGGCGCTGGCGGATTCGCCGGTGGTGGCCGCGGCGGTTTCGGCGGCGGCCCTAATGCCACCTCCGTCCTCGACACCGCTTACTTCGCGCACTCCGCGCAAATCTGCGCCAAAGCCGCCGCAATCCTCGGCAAGACCGACGACGCGGCCAAGTATGACAAGCTCTTCCATGACATCGACGACGCCTTCGTGAAAGCCTACGTCCACGACGACGGCAGCATGGTCGCCGGCAATCAGAGCACCTACGTCGTCGCCCTCCAATTCGGGCTTATTCCCGACCGCCTCCGCGACGGGGTCGCCAAGCACCTCACCGATGATGTCACCACGCGCGGCCACCTATCCACCGGCTTCGTCGGCGTCGGTTACCTCAACCCAGCCCTCAGCGCCATCGGCCGCACGGATCTGGCCTATCAGCTCCTCCTCACCGACACCTATCCCTCCTGGCTCTTCCCGGTCAAAGAGGGTGCGACCACGATCTGGGAGCGCTGGGACGGCTACACCCCCGACCGCGGCTTCCAGGCCTCCTCCATGAATTCCTTCAATCACTATTCTCTGGGCGCCGTCGGAAAGTGGCTTTACAACGGCGCCGGCGGCATCGTCAACGACGAGGAACACCCCGGCTTCAAACACTTCTTCCTCAATCCCCAGATGTCCACCAAATTCACCTCCTACAAAGCGACTTTTGATTCCCCCTACGGCGTGATCTCCTCCGACTGGCGCATCGGCAATGGCCAGGTCACCTACGACGTCATCGTGCCGCCCAACACGACGGCAACTCTGACCCTGCCCGCCAGCGGCGCTGATCTGAAAGCCACCGGCGCGCCGGTTGTTGCCGCTGATAACGGCCAGTGGACCCTCGCCGCCGGATCGTACGAATTCACTTTCCCCGCAACCGTTCTCAAATAGGCTCCAAGCTTCGAAGGCACTATGACTAATTCAAATATTGAAACCGATTCAGTTTCCCGCCGTGACTTCATGCGTACCGCCGCCCTCGCCGCGGCGGCTGTCACGGAACTGAGCCTCGCCTCGCAAACGCTGGCAGCCGATGACACGCAACCTGCGGTCGCGTCATCCGACAAACCCCTCATCGGCTTCCAGGCCGAGGTCAGCTACCTTCTCTCCTACGGCATCGCCGCTTTCCTCGACGATGTCCAGACGCGCGCCAACGTCAACGCCGTCTTCCTCCACAGCAATCTCTTTGCGCCTTCCAAAGGCGGCCCTAACGGTCCCGGCAGCTTCGCCGCCGCGCATCCGGAGTATTACCAGGATGTGAAAATGAAGCCGCAGCCGCTTGGCCCCGGCGACTTTAATCTTCCAGATGCGATGGAACAGATCACCGCCGAGACCAAAAAGCGCGGCGTCAAGATTTATTCGTGGATGGAGGAAGACAACCGCGCCCGCCCCAATATCAACGGGATGGATGAGCTTTACGAGATCGATCTCCACGGCCGCCGCACTGCCGCGCATCCCGGCGGCCCGTGCCTCAACAATCCCTATTTCCGCAACCTCATCGCCGGCCAGGTCGAGGACTATCTCCGCACGTACGACGTGGACGGTCTCCAGCGCGGCTCGGAGCGGCAAGGTCCCCTCGGCAACGCGCTGGGCGCCTGGCATCACGGCGCGGCCCCCAAAAACCTCCCCGGCCAGACCTCCTGCTTCTGCGAATATTGCCAGGCCAAGGCCGCCAAAGTCGGCATCGACTTCGACAAAGTCAAAGCCGCCTTCCTCGCCCTGGAACCCTTCGTCACCAACGGCCGCGCCGGCCGGCGCCCGCTCGATGGCTACAACGTCGAATTCTGGCGGCTCCTGCTGAAACACCCCGAACTTCTCGCCTGGGAGAATTTCTGGGCCGACTCCATGCGCGAAATGCAGCGCGAGTTCTACGCCAAGGCCAAGTCCATCAAGCCAACCGTCCAGATCGGATTTCACATCTGGCACAACATCGCCTTCAACCCCATGTACCGGGCCGAGCAGGAATACAAGCCCTACACCGAGTACTCCGATTTCCTCAAGCCCGTCATCTACGACAACTGCGCCGCCGAGCGAATGGCCTCCTTCGTCGACAGCATCGGTCAAACCATCTACGGCGACATGGGCAAGGAGCAACTGCTGCAAATGGAATACAGCGTGATGGATTTCAAGGAAAAGACCTACGCCCAGATCCACGCCGGCCGCGACGGCGAGCGCTTCTCGGCCGATTATGTCTACAAGGAAACCAAGCGCGCCGTAGACGGCGTCGCCGGCTCCAAAACCCGCATCTGCCCCGGCTTGGGCATCGACGTGCAAATCCAAAACAGCACCCCCCAAAGCGTCGCCGACGCCGTACGGGCCATCTTCCGCGCCGGCGGGAAGGGCATGGTCATCTCCACCAGCCACGCCGCCATGAAACCAGAGAATCTAAGCGCCGCCGGCGCGACCCTTCGCGAGTTGAAAGTAGTTTAACGCGCGCGATCTCCCCGCTTATTCCCCTCCCCCGGTATTCCCGGGGGAGGGTCAGGGAGGGGGCTCGCGCGGTGGCGCAATTCGCCGATCAAGCCCCCTCCCCAGCCCTCCCCCGGACTTACCGGGGGCGGGGGAAGAGGGGAAGACGGGAAACAAGCCCTTCGCCAAAAGCCGCCACGCACTCACCAAAGCACCGCCGCCTTTTTTTGTAGCCGACATCTTTTCCAGTGGCGTTAGCCTCCCTTCCCACTACAATGCAAGCGGGTTTCACCTCCTTGCTAACAAAGGGTGCAAGCTATGCTATTCCGGAAATTCCCTCGCGGCGCGCGGTCCCGTGCCGGTGTTCTGAACCGCGCCGCCAACTTCTCGGTCGAGCCGCTGGAACAACGACTGGTCTTCAGCGTCTTTCTCGTTTCCAACCTCAATGACTCCGGCAGCGGCTCGTTGCGCGCCGCCATCTCCGGCGCCGACGCGGCCACCGGTCAAAACACCGTCCAGTTTCAGGCCGGCCTGAACGGCACGATCTCCCTCACCTCAGGCGTTTTGGAAATCACCGGCGGAAACGTCACCATTCAAGGCCCCGGCGCCGTCAGCCTGACCATCGACGCCAACGCACACAGCGCCATCTTCCAGGTGGATGCCGCCGCGACGGCGAGCATCTCGGGCCTGGACATTACCGACGGTTCCGCCACCGGCGGGGGCGCTATTGCCAACTCCGGCACCCTTGCGGTTAATAATTGCGTGGTTGGAGGCAGCAACGCGGTTGTTTTCGGCGGGGGGCTGTTTAACGGCGGCACGTTAACGCTCACCAACAGCACGATCTCCAATAATGTGGCCGGGGCCGGCGGGGGGCTCTCGAATTCCGGCACGCTGTACGTTGAGGGTTGCACTTTCACGGGTAATCTCGCGTCGTCCGACGGTGGGGCGATCTCGAGCACTGACGGCGCTGCCACGATCGTCAACAGCACTTTCAACGGCAATTCGGCCGACGGCGATGGAGGGGCGATTTTCGCCGGCGATGAATGCACCATGACCGTCGTTAATAGCACCATCGAGGGGAACTTCGGTTTTACCGGCGGTGACTTTGTCGCCGATTCCAGCGCCACTGACGTCACTCTTTACAATACACTTGTTGGCGTCATGAGCGGCCCGCTCGATCGAAACCTGGGGATTGAGCAGTCGCCAAGCACCGACAACATTTTCGGCAGCGGCAGCGACGTTACCGGCGTAAGTAATGGCTCTAATGGCAATCAAATCGGAGTAACCAATCTCGGAGTCGACTCCCTGGCCAATAACGGCGGGCCGACCGAGACCATCGCCTTGACCAGCGGCAGCCCGGCGAATGCCGCCGGCAGCGTCGCCTTAGCCACCGACATCTTCGGCCATAGCCTCACCACCGACCAGCGCGGCGTGGGCTTCCCCCGCGAGACCGGGGGCCAAGTGGACATCGGGGCCTTCCAGCTTCAGCCCACCACCCCGACCACCCTTTTCGTCGATAAGAGCGCCCACGGCGCCAACAGCGGCGGCGACTGGGCGGACGCCTTTACCTCCTTCGATACAGCTTTGCAGTTTGTCGCCAACAATGGCGAAGGCACCACCCTCAATATCGACGTGGCCGCGGGAACTTACACGCCAGGCGGCTCCAGCTTCAATATCCCGGACTTTGCCGGAAACTTTTCCATCACCGGCGGCTTCGCGCCCGGCGGGTCAGTTACGGCCAATCCAACCCAGAACGTCACCACCCTCGCCGGCGGCGCCTCGACCTCCAACGTCATCCTCGACGCCGCGCCCGCGTTGACCCTGACCGGCTTCACCATCTCCGGCGGCAAAGCCACCGGAGGCAGCGCCCCCAATAACGCAGGCGGCGGCATCAACGTCACCGCCACCAGCGGCGCCCTGGTTGTGGGCAACTGTATCTTCAACAACAACACGGCCGCCGCCGACGGCGGCGCGATCTATGTGATGAACGCCGGTGTGGCGCTGTTGGTCTCCTTCACGGCTTTCAACAATAACATGGCCACCAGTTCCTCCGGCGGCGCTGTTTACGCACTCTCGAATTCCGCCATGTTCACCTCGTGTACGTTCAACGGAAACAACTCCAACTTCGGCGGGGCCATCGACGCCCAGAGCGCGGTCACCGGCAACCCCAGCACCTTGACCCTGACCAGCGACACTTTTACCAGCAACACCGCCGGCGACAGCGCCGGGGCCATTCTCAGCGGCTTTGGCAATGTGATCGACGCCACTGATTGCACGTTTACGTCAAATATTGCCCCCGCCCAGGGTGCGGCCATCTCCATCTTCGAGTCTCCCGGC
>JBEKYH010000156.1:0-19198 GCA_049511115.1 Tepidisphaeraceae bacterium
TTTGAATGTGCGGATTCTGGCGGATGGGCAGGTCGCAAAGCAGTTTGATCACGTCCACTACGGCGCGGCGGCCGAGCCGGTGACGATTGACGTGAGCGGCAAGAAGGAAATATCCCTGGAGGTGGATTTCGGCGATAACTCGCCGGCTCAGGGGAGGTTCCTGTGGCTCGATCCGGCGTTCTTGAAGGTGGCGCCGGCGACGCAGCCGGGCGGGCAGTAGCGAGTGGGTGAAGTGCCTCTGGTAATCAAGAAAAATGAACGCTGAGGCACGGAGGCGCTGAGGAAGAAAATGCGGAGGAATTCAAGAGTTGGATTCTGACCTGATTTTGGATTTCCTCGTCTCTTCTACCTCTGCGCCTCTGTGCCTCAGCGTTCATTTCGTATTTGATGCGCCGAAAAGCGATTGAGCAGCAGAAGATCACAGCGCTGGCGGAAAAAAAACGGAGGCCGGTGCTCGCCGTAACACCGGCCTCCAAATCAGGCTGCCCGGCCATAGGCCGGAGACCCACAGCCTTCATCGGATGTATCGGCCGGGGGGCGGCTTTGCGTTGAATGTTTTGTGAGGGTTACTCGTGAGGGTTACTCGTGGGGGTTAAGGGGCGTATAATCCCGCCACGATGAGCGAACGCAACATTGCCAAATTGGCGCTGGAAGACGGGACGGTTTTCACGGGCCGCTCCTTCGGGTCGCCCGCGGGGGCCGAGGGGGAAGTCGTTTTCAATACTTCCATGACCGGCTACCAGGAGATTCTCACCGATCCCTCCTACAAGGGGCAGATCGTCACCATGACGTATCCCCTCATCGGCAACTACGGCATCAACCGCCAGGATGTCGAAAGCCGCTGCCCGCACGTGGCGGGGCTGATCGTCAAGGAACTCCCGCCGCTGTATTCCAACTGGCGGGCCAATCTGTCGCTGGACGATTACCTGAAGGAAAACAGGATCCCCGGAATGGAGGGGATCGACACGCGCGCCCTGACGCGCAAGCTGCGCATCGGCGGGGCCATGCGCGGCGTGCTGAGCACGGAGAATCTTGACGACCGCAATCTCGTGGAGATGGCGCGCGGGGCGGCCCAGATGGCGGGGGCCGATTGGGTGCAGGCGGTGAAGCCGTCCGCGCCGTACGGATGGAGCGAGACGCAGGGAGACTGGGGATTGGGGGCGGTTAATCGCGGTGATGGCTTGCACGTCGTGGCGCTGGATTGCGGGGCCAAGCGGAATATTCTGCGGCATCTGCTGGAGCGCGGGATTCGCGTGACGGTGCTGCCGCCGGACGCGAGCGGAGCGGAGATTCTCTCGCATAATCCCGACGGGTTGTTCGTCAGCAACGGCCCGGGCGATCCGGCGGTGCTGGACTACGCGATCCGGCCCATCGCGGCCGTCCTGGGGAAGGTGCCGATTTTCGGGATCTGCCTGGGGCACCAGCTTCTGGGCCGGGCCATCGGCGCGGAGACCTACAAATTGAAATTCGGCCACCGCGGCGGGAATCAGCCGGTGAAGAATCTCGAGACCGGCCGCGTGGAAATCACCAGCCAGAATCATGGGTTTGCCGTGGACCAGAAGAGCCTGGAATCCCACGGCGGCGTGGTGACGCACATCAACCTCAACGACGGCACCGTCGAAGGCTTCCGCCACGAAACCCTGCCGGCGTTTTGCGTGCAGTATCACCCCGAAGCCAGCCCGGGGCCGCATGATGCGGCGTATTTGTTTGATGCGTTTGTGGAGATGATGAAGACGAAAAAGCCGGTGGGGGCGGGGAGGTTGAAGGAGTTGCAGGGGATGAGGGAAGTGAAGACGGGGTGAGGCTGCTGCGGCACCGAGGTTCGCAACACCTCGGGCCATGTTTTCACCGTCGCCCTAAATTATGAGCCGGGGCTCTGCCCGATCTGTGAAGCATATGCTCGCCACGTCAGCAGGGCTCCCAGAGTCGATTTTCTTGACGAGCACGGGCTCACCGGTCAGCGCCGCAACGCGATTCATCCACGCGCGTTGCAACCTCCGGAGCAATTGCTCAGGGACCGCAGGTCGATCGTGAATATTAAGCGGCACCCAAATCCGAGAGGCCCGGAAGTTAGGTACGTCTACCGTCAGATTTGCTGTGAAGTAAATAATCCCGTTGATACTGCTGTAGAATGTCCGCAGCAGATGATGTAGTAGGAATAACATCAGGTCGAGTTCGAAGCCCACGTCACCGTCATTGGCGACAATGAGCAATCCCATCGGTTTTTCGATCCCGAAGTAGCAAGCCGTATCCTTAATCTGGCTGTTCGCCTTTTCAAGAATCCTGGCGAGCCGCTTCTTGTAAGGCTCCAAGAATTCCTTCGCGGCCCGCGGGTCAAGGTCAGCAATCTGCCTAACACTTACGCGAACCGTTCCGAAGACCTGCGGCGCCCGACCCTCACTCATCAGTTTTGCGTACAATTTCTCCAATTTGGCCCTGAATTCCGGGTCGCCGATAACGTTTTTGTCGAGGCGTTTCAACTCCGCTACTACGTTGTCCCGGCGAAAAATGTAGTCAGCGTTATCGAAAGCGGGAGATTTTGTCGGGAGGAGCCTCTCCACTACCTCGCCGCCTGCGCGACGGACCGCAGCAGGAAACTCGGCGTCGACGTCAATCCGCGGCGTTTGGTTCATGAGCGATTATATGCCCGCCCAGCCAGCGCGGCCGGTATCAATAACAAGGGGCACTAGAATTCGTGAAGGAGAGTTGGATGACCGAAAGACACCTGCGGCATTGGGGATTTCCAAGTGCCCGTGCCCATTCAGACCCCACCCGTTAACCTCGAGACGGCGACATCAATCCCGAGTGGTAGCAGAATGTCGGTCGCCAAGCGATTCTGAGAATCCCGCACCTCGTCGTTCAGCGTCTTCACTTCCCGGAGTTTTAGTTTAGTACCGGAGACCAAGGTGAGATCGGGCCAACCTGAGCGATAAACATATGGGTCGCGTGCAAACCGGGATACGATCTCAACAAAGCGCGGCGCACCCAGCGCCCTATGAAGGGACAAGATAAAATCGATAGATAGCCCAGGAAAGCTTTCGATCACGAACGGATCGCTATAGAACTGCGCAAAATTCTGGGTGATTCGAGCTTCGCCGGCAGAAGCGGCATTGCGGACCAACTCGCTTGGGTGATAAAGGGCACGGCCCTTCACACGCTCCATGAGCTTACGATCAGTTTGGGAGGAGCGGTTCGACTCGTAGAAAATTCCCTCAGTGAATATAGCGGCATCGCGCACACCAACTCGCGTCATGCAAGCTGATTTGATGAGAATTAAAAACGCCCCCCCCTCACAGGACGTGCCGTTCCAGCCTCGGGAATTCCATAACTCCAGCGCAGCGCACTCCGGGCGCACCATCTGGCTTGAAAGCGGACCGATCCACCATCCATCGGGCGCGGCCGCTATGTGAATAGGTCACCTCCCGCTCTGTTGGATATTCAATCTCACCCAAGAGATCATCGCGCTGCGCGCGATCTCTTTCAACTGACAAAACTCAGTGATTAGGTGCTTTCACCCACGATTGAAGGCATTAAACAAACTCGCTCGATGCGCTAAATCGGTTTCTGCGCAAAGAACGCCGTTTACAATTCATTCAACAAATCTTTTCCTCTGCCGGCCCGTTTGACTATTCCGTGCATATAATTAGATAGAGGCACAGTGATGCCTCCAAGCTGAAAGTCCCCAGCCTTTTCGCCGTTTGTACATCGCGAAAAGCCGTCGGGCCGGCGCCCGCAAGTCGTAGGTGGTAAGCAGCCCCCACCGATTCACCCGCTCAATCGCACCTATAAACCGGCCTTCTTAGTCCGGCTCGCGATTGGCCATCGGTGTGCGAGTCTCACTCGTAACGCCACGATTTTTGTGCTGAAGCTTCCGATCTCAGCACGATACGTGTCCTTTTGCGCCGGTTCTGTTTCGCTCGTGCCGCCTCCATTTTGTTCCCGCCAGGCTGGATCGCCCTGCGGGCTTTGCAGGCGGCTCATCGTCGAAAGTGTTCGCCTTCGGCGACGGAACCATGCGAGCGATTATGCAACAGAACGAGGACTATCCGAACGGCGTGCATCCCAACCCGGATTTTCACCGCGCTAGGACTGAACCCGAATGTTCAGTTCTCCTCGGTAAACCGAAATACCCGGGCTAACGCCAACATTTACTTGGCCGGATGCGTTTGTACGCCCACGGCGTCTGCATTGCCGTCTTGCGCCGGTTCGAAGGGTGAACGAGCGACTAGCGAGTCGAACCCCATCGGATAACTCCCGACTACGGTCAGGGCTAAACCCCACAAGTTCACATCAGCGGCTCGAACTCGCCGAGTGTGACTATGCCGCACAAGCCCGACGCCATCCACCACCGCGCGTGGCGTCTCGTTGTCCGGCTGATTCGAACTACGTTCCATGCGGTGGAGAAGGCGCACGCATCTTCGGTCCCACGGCTCGGCAGCGAGTCAACGCATTGTCTCCTGAAGACAATATCCATATAACGAAGCTTGTTATGAGCGTTCAAACCCTGACCGTCGCACGAAAGAAATTTGCCGTTATTCCCTACGAGGACTACGAGCAATTGCTTAAAGGGGCCAAGCCGGATGAGACCGGTTTGCCACCGCTGCCGGAACCTTTGCCGAGCGGGAATTTCCCGGCTCGCGAATTCATGCGCGCTTCCATTGCCCGTGACATCATTCAAGGGCGACGGAAGGCGGGATTATCGCAGGCCGAACTGGCACGGCGAGCGGGTGTTCAACCGGCGGTGCTTAATCGCATTGAGCGGGCGAAGGTTGATGCCACCAGCGCGACAGTCGATAAGTTGCTTGCGACGTTAGGCGCGGCGAAGAAACGATGACGTTTTCTATGGCGGCACTTTTCGGTCACTTTGGCGTGGCTGGTCGTTTACGGAAAAAAGGCGAAGAACCCTCACCCCAGCCCTCTCCCTGAGTACAGGGCGAGGGGGAAAAGGCGGGTGTTTTCGATTGGAGGCAGGGATGGTTCGCCGCTGATTTTCGGCGGTTGGCGATGGCGGCTCCGCCCGCCGCGCGTTAATCTCTTCTCGACAATTCCCGCGTTGGCAAAGGAGTGCCCATGCCTGGTGAGACGGATCTTCATAAGACGTTGAAAAAGGAAGCGTGCCGGTGGATGTTTCGCATTGGGTATCGGGCGATCGCGGCGGAGGTGCGGGTGCCGCCGCTGGGGATTATTGATGCGGTGGGGACGGGGATTTTTCGGCCTTACCAGAATTACCTGTTTACGCCGTGCGAGTTGCCGCAGGTTTGTTTTGTGGAATGCAAAGCGTCGCGGGCGGATTTTCTGCGCGACCTGGGGCGCGACGGGCAACTGGAGATGTTCCTGACGGAACGAAATCGCCGGCGCGGGACGCGCGGACGAAAACGCAGCGTCGTCGGGCTGGCCAAGTTTGATGCGTGCCTGGTGCAGCCGATGGCGAATCTGCTGTATGTGCTGGCTCCCGCGGGAATCGTGCAGAAGAGGGATTTGCCGCCGCGGTGGGGGTTGCTGAGTTTTTCCGAGGCGGGCGTGAACGTGGTCGTGAAGGCGCTGTGGCAGGAGGCGGCGGCGGAGCGCTGCCAATATGTCGATGGCGCGATCGCGCGGACGCTGACCGGCGATATTCATCGCGCCGACGACCGGGCCATCAATTCGGTCAACCGGCAGCTTTTTGCACAGCAGATTCAATTGGCGGAGCGCATCCGCGCGATTCGGCCGCGGGCGGTGTTTGCGCCGCCGCTGGGGCGTGACCTGCCCAGTCCGCGCGGCTACGATGTGCCAACGGATGCGCCTGGTCAGTTACAACATCCTTGACGGCGGCGAGGGGCGGGCCGATCCATTGGCGGAAGTGATCGAGGCGCAGAGGCCGGACATTGTGGCGCTGGTGGAGGCGGAGAATCATGCGGTGGTCGAGCGAATTTCCCGGCGGTTGAAAATGGAATGCGTGGAAGCGGTGGGGAACCGCCACGGGGCGGCGCTGCTGTCGCGGTGGCCGATAGTGGAATCAGTGAACCATTCGCTGTTGCGAGAGGGATTTAGCGATGCGTTCCTGCAGGCGACGGTGCATGACGCGAGCGGGCGCGATTGGATTGTTGGCGTGGCGCACCTGCACCCGCGCGCGGGTGTCGCGGATGATTTGGTCCGTCAGGGGGAAGTGGCGATGATCCTCGAGATTCTGGCGGAAGAGCGGAAAGCCAATACGCCGCATTTGCTGGCGGGGGATTTCAACAGCGATTCGCCGGTGCAGAACATCGATCCGGCCACGTGCAAACCGGCGACGCAGAAGGCGTGGGTCGCCAACGGCAATTGCCTGCCGCGCGGCGCGGTGCAGAAGCTTCTGGAGGCGGGGTATGTCGATACGCTGCACGCCTTGCATCCAAAAGAGGCCGCTGATGTTGGATCATTCACGACGCAGTTTCCCGGGCAGCGGTTGGATTATGTTTTCGCATTTGGTTTTGGTGACCGCCTGAAAAAAGCGTGGATTGAGCAGGATCGGTTGGCGAAGTACGCCAGCGATCATTTTCCGGTGGGCGTGGAGATCGAGTGACTTGCGGAGGTGGCGTGCTGCGCTGGCTGGTCGAGACGGATGCCGGGCTGCTGACGCGAATCGCCGTCGGTGTTTGTATTTTCGCAGTTTTAGGAATTGTCGATTGGCGGCGCAATGGGCCGCGCGCGACGCGGTGGCGCGAGTATGGGGTTTTGTTCATCACCGTGGCGGCGGCGTGCGCGTATGGGGCGATCAACGACCAGATCACCAGCCGGATTTCGTGGGAGTATTTTTATTACGACAAGGAACTGGACAAAGTGCTGGGGCCGCAGGTTCCGCCCGATGCGGGGGCGCTGCATTGGGAGGCGGCCAAGGTTGGATTGAAGGCGACGTGGTCGGCGGGGCTGATTCTGGGGGTGGCGTTGCTGCTGGCGAATAACCCGCGAAAGGGCGTGCCGAGACTGAGGAACCGGGAGTTGGTGGCGCGGCTGCCGATGATGTTTGCCGTGGCGGCGGGGCTGGGGGCGATATTCGGGTGGCTGGGTTATGAGGGGTGGCTCACGAATTTGTCGGGGGAATTTCAGGATGCGGTAAAGACGAACCTATTTCGGCCGCAGAGGCTGATGTGCACGTGGGGAATCCATCTTGGGGGATATATCGGCGCGCTGGTGGGGACGATTATGGCGTGCGTGAAGGTGATGCAACTCAGGCTGCGGCGCACGGCGGGTTATTCGGGTTCGGGGGCCGCCAGCACGGGCGAGCGGCTCTTGCGGCGCGACCGGTTTTGATACCAGTATCCGACCAGGACCGCATCGGCCAGAAGCGCGGCGACGATCGTACCGGCGGCGCCGGCCCATCCTTTGTTCATCGTCGCGGCAGTGAGCGAGGCGGATTCCTTGGCGAAGGCGCTGAGCGAATCCGCGAAGATGCTGGCGTCCAACTCGGCCAATTGCAGGGCGACATGGGGCGATGCCACGGATTGAAGGACGGCCTGCGTTTGAGTGGCGGCCTTGGTGAATTCGGTCTCGGTCAAATTGGCGACGCCGGTCGCGGCGGTGGTGATATTTCGAGCGGCGGTGCTGAGGGTCGCGCCGGTCGCGGAGGGGAGTTGGCCGCGAAGCAAATTGGATATCTCCGCGACGGGCGAACCGGCGGCGATAGACATGCGGGCTTCTCCGTAGCCGGTCAATTGATGGTCGGAAAAAGCGCTGGTGGACTGACCGGGCGCAGGGTCGACGATGACCTCCGCGGGGGCCGCGGCGCTTTGGGCGGGCGGCTGGGGCGCCGTTGAATTCTGCTGGCTCGGCGGCACCGATTGCGAAACGAAGCGATCGATCGGCGTATGCGGCTTGGCGACATTCACCTTAGGCGTTGAGCTGGCGGTGACCGTGACAGGCGAGTTGGTCAACAGATTGATGACCTGCGGGACGTTGGGGCTGCCCAAGCCGGTGACCAGGTCGTAGCCAGGGGTCGCGCCGGAGGAGAAGAAGTACCCACCGCCGGTGGTGATGTCATGGAAGACAGAAGCATAGGTTGAATATGCCGTCGAGCCGGGAGCGCCATAGGTGCCGTACAACATGCTCAGCGTATTGGAAACGCCGCTGAGCGGGGCGAGGTTGTCGGCGGAGCGAGCCTGGTCGGCGTCGGCGATCAGACCGGCCCACTGGGGAGCGCCGGCGCTGGTTCCGCCGATTTCCTGCCAACCCTTCACGCCGCCGTAGGTGACGGAGTCGTAGACCTGAAAGCCGGTGTTGGGGTCGGCATCGTAAGCGACGTCTGGCGTGCTGCGAGCGCCGGTGGTTTGCGCGGATCCCTGATAGCTAGGCTCGGGCTCGACCTGGCTGAGTCCGCCGCCGCTGTCATCCCAGCCAAGTTCCTCGCCATAAGTGCCCGTGCTGTTGGTGGAATAAAGGGTTGTTCCGCCGACGGACAAGACATTAGGTGAACTGGCCGGCCACTGCGCGCCGGGCGAGTCGCCGGCTGAGGCAACGAAGGTCTCGCCGGTATGACCTGTGGGAGTGGTAAAGTAAGAGTCGAACGCTTCTTCGTTGGAGAATTCGCCGCCGCCCCAGCTCATGGAAACGGCGACGACGCCGGGGGCGTTGCGCGCGTAATTGACGGCGTTGAGCAACACGTTGGTGTTATCGTTCTTGGCCTCGACGAGCAGGATGTTGGCCCCGGGAGCGGCGGCGTGGGCCCATTCGACGTCGAGAGAGGTTTCCAAGGCCCAGCCGTTGTTGGTGGCCAGGTCGGAAGCGTTGTTTCCGTTTTGATCGACCTGGGTAAATGAAGGAGGCGCCGGCAAGTCGAATTCTTTGTCGAAGGTTGTCAGATCGGAGGAAATATTGGGATCGTAGTAGGCATCAACGATGGCGATGGTGGTTCCGGCGCCGTTGTCGGTGACCTGACCGAAACCGTAGGCCTGGTCAATTTGGGCGGGGGTATAGCCGTCGGGAGGGACGTAATAGGTTACGGTGCTTTGGCTGCCGCCGCTGGAACCGCTGCCTCCATTTCCGCCGCCGCCATAGCCACCGCCGCCGTAGCCTCCGCCGCCCCATCCACCACCCCAGTGGCCGCCGCGATCAGGAGAGAGAACCATATCGGGCGAGAGAGTGGCCGATAGAAGGCAGCGTGACTCCAGCGCTTCCAAGCGGCTGATAATCAAGGTGGTTGATTTGGTTCGACCCGACCGTGCTCGATTGGCCATGACAACTCCTTCACGCCTCATGCAATTGTATCCTAGGGACGCAAATCCTCAATCGACGGCTGTGTCGTAGCATCCGGCGACGCGGAATCCCCGGTTTGCGCCGGATATCGACCCACGCGATCCCTCACAATCTCTTCGTACTTAACACGTTGCTCAGATGTCAAAATTCCCTCGGTTTTGGCCATGGCCTGGTTGAAGGCGGCATCTCGCTGTGTGGTCAGCGCGGCAAACTGCCGTGCGTAGGCTTGATCGATGGGGGCGAATTTCAGCTTTTGCTCATCCGTCAGCATGTTATACAGGGCCAGATCGCGCTGGCGCTGGATCGTCTGAGCCTGCTTGTAGCATGCGTCGGAGGTGTTGCGGGCGTCTTCCCAGGCCTGGCGCATCTGCTCACGTTGATCGGCGGTGAGTTGAAGCTGAGTGGCCAGCGGGGCCGAATCGGCGGCATTGGGAGAATGAAGGCGTTCCGCGAGAACGCCGGAGGTCGTCCCCGCCGCCAGCGCCAGCACATAAGCCAGCACCAGCACTGCCGTTGCCTTGGCTGTCATCATGGCGCGTCTCCCCCAAGGCCGCGAACCATCCAATCCGGCAGGCGTGAGTCGGAGTGGAGGGTAACGGCCACTTGCTCCCAGTCATCACTGGCCAGCGCCGTGCTCTGAGAGGGGCCGGAAACCGGGCCTGATCCCGGACCTTTCATAGTATCGGCCAGCCAAACCGATGTCACCACAAGCACGCAAGCGGCCAGGGCCGCCAAAGGGAGAGCCATTCGCAGGATGGCGCGGTCGGCCAATTCAACGGTGGCCCGGTTCAGCAGGCGATGAAGGCGGGATTGCTCGGTGAGGCTGATATCGCCAATGGGAAAAGCCGACAACCGCGTGGAAATACACCGCAGCGAGGCCAGATGGGCCGTGCACTGGGGGCAACCCGGCAAGTGGCCTTCGACCTCGGCGCGGCGATTGGAGTCGAGTTCGCCGTCGTGGTAGGGGCCAATGAGGTTGTCGAAGTTACAAAGGTTCACGTCTCATAATCCTTCAGCAGTTTTCGCAGTTCGCCTCGAGCGCGGTACAGGCGCGATTCAACGGTCCCGCGCGGAATGTTAAGGGCCTGAGAAATCTCTTCATAGGACATTCCGTGCATCTCGCGCAGAATGACGATTTGCCGGTGATCCGGGCCCAGTTTGGCGATCATCTGCACCAGATCAAGATTCGCATCCGCATCGACCGCCGGGGCCTTGGGTTCCAAGGGGGAAAAGGTCGATTCCCCTTCAGAATCGGCATCCCACGCGGCATCGATTGAGATTGCGTTGCGGCGCTTGTTCTTCTTCCATATTTTTGCTGCCTGGCGGAGCAGTATCCGCGTCAGCCAGGTCTTAAAACTCGACCGCCCGTCAAACTTACGCACGCCGCGGTAGGCGCCGATGAAGGCCTCCTGACAGATATCCTCGGCATCCGCCCTGCCGCCGGAGAGGGAGAGGGCCAGGCGAAACATATCGCCGGCATGGCGATCCACCAGCGCGTGGAAGGCCCGGTCGTCTCCCCTGGCCGCGGCTTGTGCCAGCTCGGAATCGCTGCCCAGCAAGTTGAACTCTCCCTGCGGCGCTCAAGCCGTTTCACTCGTTCGCATCTGAAGGTTTAGTGCGCTCGCGAGGCCGGTTTATTCCCCGGTGGCTTAATTCCCAATGAAGAGAGGGAGATTGGCCTGGGGTTAATGGGCCGCTTGCGCATTCCATATAAACGTCAAATCCATTCTTCTTGCACTATTCTCACAAACTTAGCCCAAGTTACGCACCTCCATAACAAAAATAGCCTTGGCGCTGCCCCCAAGGCCGATTCCCTTGCAGAGTTTCCACTACATTTCACTGTTCCGGCATTACTTTGACTCCAATCTGTGTCGCTTGATCCTATTTGAAGCATTCAACGGCAATCGATTCCTTCGCGTCGTAGATATGAGAAATGATGACACCCTTCTTGGGAACGTCAAACAGCCATTTTTCCACTACACGCACTTTTTCCGCTGCGACCCGCAATGGCGGCGTTGCCAACGCGGTTCTACCTCTGAGAGATTTTCTGCCGATGGGCCAAGTGCGTAACTTGGGTTAGCCCCGGCCTTCCGCCCAACTAATCGTGCGCGGCTAGAGTGCTTCCCGTGGTCAGATTCACCCTATCAGGGGATTGAGTTCAAAAACTTTTGGGAAAGGACCGGGATCATGAAAGCGAATGCAAATCGCCTTGGGAAAATGCTCTGCGCGTCAGCGGCGGCGCTGACTGTTAATGTCATGTTCGGAGTCAGCGTCGGCCATGCTCAGCAGGTGGGCGATGTGTTCTACATCGCGCTGGAGAATCACGATTTCACCCAGCCGACATCATACACGGGCACGCAGCCCATTTTTGACAATCCAAATGCTCCATTTCTCGACAGCCTTCTGACGCCGGGGAATCCGAACGCCGCCCAGGTGTCGTATGAGACGAATTACATCCAGCCGGGCAACGGCGATCATCCCTCCGAGCCGAATTATGTGTGGGCTGAGCAGGGGAGCAACTTCAATCCCACGACGCCCAATGCGGCGGGTGGCGGCACGTCCACCGCAGGCGGCCCGACCAGCACCACGCAGGGAACGATCAACGGGACGACGATCCTCAATGACAATGATCCCGGCGCGTCCAGCGGGAATATTTTCCCAGCATCCTACGCGCCGAATCATCTGACGGGGCAGCTCAATGCCGCCGGGATTTCCTGGAAAAATTACCAGGAAGATTATCAGGTATCCGGCAAGGGAGCTCTCGTCAGCTCCAGCGGCACCCTCCCTGGAGGAGCGACCAACCCTTATAACGGCAGCACCGAATACAACTACGCCGTCAAGCACAACCCGATGGCATTCTTTAGTGACACGGCCACGCAAAATCTTGAGCCGATCAGCCAGTTGTCGAGCGACTTGGCCAGCAACAATGTCGGCCGCTACAATTGGATCACCCCCGACCAATACAACGACATGCACAGCACGCTGTCGGGCAGCTACGCATTCAAATACAACGGCATCACCTACGACAGCGCCAATGGGAACAACAACGACTCGGAGCAGATCGCGCAGGGCGACAATTTCCTGTCGATTGTGGTTCCGGAGATCGAGGCCTCGGCCGCTTACAAGAAGAACGGCGCCATCGTCATCTGGAACGATGAGACCGAAGGCGGAGACACCAGCGCGTTCACGAGCACGGAGATCGTCATCTCTCCGCTGGCCAAGGGCAACGCCTACGCCAGTGACGTGCTGACTGATCACTCTTCAGACATCAAGACGCTGGAAGAGCTGTTCGGACTGCCGTTCATCAACAACCCCATCCCAAGCAGCGAGACATTGGGCGACATCTCGGGCCAATACGCGACGGTTCCAGGGTCCAATGACCTGAGCGACCTGTTTGTTCCCGGGGCCATCACGGCTGTGCCGGAGCCGACGACAGTCGGTCTTCTCGGAGTAGGCGCGTTTGGCCTGCTGGCCCGCCGCCGTCGCCGCATCGCTTAACTACTCTCTGTTTCACCCCAGGGCCGATTAAAACCGGCCCCGGGGCTTTGGATGGCACTTCGCTTTGACATTGAAGATTGTTTTCTGGAAGGAGTGGACATGAAGAAATCACAAATCGCGCTTGCGGCTGCTCTGGCTTTGGGTAGCGGCCGCATTGCTCTGGCCCAGGTTCCCAACGAGTTTATTCAAACCAATCTGGTGGCAAGCAACGCGTCGTATGATCCGCAGATCGTGAATCCCGATCTGGAGGATTCGTGGGGAATAGCGCTGCGGCCGCCGGGCGCGGGCGGCCATATCTGGATCGACAATGCGTTCAACGGAACGGCATCGGAGTATCAGGGAGATGTGAATGGCGTGCCGTTGCACCAGGATCCGCTGACGAGCGTTTCATTGGATGCGCCGGCATTTACGGATCGTGGGACCCCGTTCGTAACCGGTCTGGCTTACGACGCGGCGAGTGATCTCGCTGGTCAGGCCGAGGAATTCCCGGTGATGGGTCCGGCAACGGATCTGGACACAGGGCAGGACCTTGGCACAGTGAGCAATCCGAACTACCTTCAGTTGGGCGACGTTGCCAATCCGGTATTCAGCGGCGTTGCGATCACGGATAATCCCGTGACCCAAAGCCAGGTGGGGACGGCAGCGGGAAACCATATTTTCACGGCGGATTTCCGTAACAACCAGATCAATGTCTTTAACGATCAGTGGCAGAACGTCACGTCAAACTTTAACTTCCAGACCCCGACGAATCTGGTCAGCACGACCGGTGCTCCGTTGCACATCTTCAATATTCAGGACCTGGGGGGAAACCTGTACGCCACTTACGCCGCGTTCAATCCCAACGGGGATGAAGGGTTTGAGGAAATCGACCAGAACGGCGATGGGGCGGTTGTGGAATACAGCGAGACGGGAAAGCTCATCCAGGAATTCCATGATTCGACCAATCCAGCCGATGAGCTGGATGCCCCGTGGGGAATGGCCCTGGCGCCTGCGGGTTTTGGACCGTTTGGGGGCGATCTCCTGGTCACCAACTTCGGCGACAATGGAACCATTTCCGTATTTAATCCTTCTGACGGTGACTATCTTGGCAAACTGGACGGCGTCGATGGCAACCCCATATCCATCGATGGCATCTGGGGTTTGACGTTTGGCAACGGCGTGAGCCTCGGCGATGCCAACAGTCTTTACTTCACTGCCGGACCCAACAATGAATTTGACGGCCTGGTCGGCAAGCTGACCTTCGTGCCTGAGCCGACGTCGCTTGGATTCATCGCACTGGGTGGCGTGGCCCTGATGCGTCGCCGGCGCGCAAAGGCCTGATTCGATCAAATCTGTTTCCGCTCCGCCGCCAAAGACCCTCGCACTGGGGGTCTTTGTTTTTGCGCGCTTCATCGGCTGGACAACCGCGCGGCGCGGCGAGAAATTGGGCATGGAGATTGCTATTATGTAAGCGGGTAATGAGACGGACGTTAATTCCGCTGTTTTCCTCGCCACCCAACTGGCCGAATATCGTGATATGCCTGCGAACCGCGCGGCGATTAGTTGGGTAATATCATAGGTAGCTGCGATATGCCTGACCCACATGTGAAATATCTCTTAGTCGGCGGGGGGCTGGCGTCCTATTCGGCTGCCAGCGCTATTCGCGCCAGAGACCGGCAGGGTGCGCTGATGCTGGTCGCACAGGAGATCAATCGGCCCTATTATCGGACACCATTGACGAAGGGATTTCTGCGCCGCGAGGTGGAGAGATCGGCTCTGTTTACGTGCGGTCCCGACTGGTATGCGACACATGCCATTCAGCTTCGGACGGGCCGACGGGCGTCGCATTTGGACACGCAGCGGTCAGTGGTGGTTTTGGACAACGGCGAAGCGATTTCATACGACCGGCTGCTGCTGGCGACCGGGGCGACGCCGCGGCCACTTAATTTGCCGGGTGATCGGCTACCGAATATTTTTTCGGTGCGCACGATCGAGGATGTGGAGCGGCTGCACACGGCGATCGACAAAGCCAAAGCCGAGGGCCGCCGCCACGCGCATGGGCATGGCAGGGCGGTAATTATCGGCGGGGGATTGTTGGGCGTGGAGCTTTCCGCCGGCATGGCTGCGGCGGGTCTGACGGTGGATTTGGTTGTCGGCGGCGCACATCCCTGGGCAAAGTTTGCCGGCGAAGCGACGGGAAAATTCCTGAGTCATTACCTCGCTCGCAGCGGCGTCAGCGTGCATGATGGCGTTCGGGCCGCGCGCATCGAAGGGGACGGCCGCGCCCAGCGCGTGATTCTTTCGGAGGGTAAATCGCTCGACTGCGATTTTGTTGTGAGCGCCGTGGGCGCGGTTCCCAATAAGGAACTGCTCCGCGGGACCGGCGTCGTGGCGGAGAAGGCGATCCTGGCCGACGAACATTGCCAGACCAATGTGGCCGGCGTGTTTGCGGCGGGCGATTGCGCGGCGGTTCGCGATCCGCTTTTTGGCAAACATCGCACCCCCGAGCAATGGGATACGGCGCTGGCGACGGGAACTGTCGCCGGCGCGAACATGGCGGGCGAGCAAATCGCGCTCGAGGCGGTGGCGAGTTTTACGACTGAGGTGTTTGGTTTGAAGGCGCGAGCGTGGGGGCAGTCCAAGCATCTGCATCGCCGGTTGCTGCGCGGGTCGCCGAATCTGGAGTCGCCGGATTTTCTGGAAGTGGGGATTGCGGCGGACGAGCGGGTATCACAGATTCTGGCCGTGGGACATAGTGGGGACGAAGCGGTCATCGAGGAATTGGTGCGACGCCGCATCAAGGTGAATGGCATTGACGAGTCGCTGAAAGACCCCGCCCACCCGCTGGCGAATCTGCTCGTTTAATCTGCGAGATTCATGCGATGCTTGTCGGCGCCGCGGCGGTGTCGCGCTGAAGGTGGCGCGCGCCGGCCATCCAGAGAATTCCGGCGATCAGCATTACTACCGATACGAGGGAAAAGCCGGCGCGCAGGCCCCAGCGGTCGGCAATGGCGCCGATGAGCGGCGGGGAAATCGCATCTCCCAAGGCGTGGATGATGAGGATATTCAACGCGAAGGCGCTGGCGCGGATGGAGGGATGGGTCACGTTGGCGAGGATGGTGTTGCCCGGGCCGGTGTTGAGGAAGAGGCAGAAGCAGACGAGGAAAAGAATGCCCCAGGCGGCGGGGAAGGGCGTGTAAAGCATCAGGAAAAACAGGGGAAATCCGAGCAACATCCCAGTGGCGCAGACGAGGAAATATGAGCCGGGAAAGCGGGAGCGCAGGGCGTCGCCGAGCCAGCCGCCGGTGAGCGTGGCGGCCAGTCCGCTGACGACGACGATGCCACCGAAGATCAGGTTGACTTGCCGGAGGTCGCCGGCGGTGTGGAGGTCAACGATGTAAGTGGGCATCCAAAAGGCGATGCCGGCGACAGCGAAAGTCATGGCGGTCAGGCCGAGCGTATCTAATACATAGGAGGGGGTGCGGAGGAGCAGAAGATAGTCGCTCCATCTTGCCTGCCGCGTGTGTGCGCCGTCGGCAAGTCCGCGCGGGGGTTCGGGCATTCGCAGAGCGAGGATTGCCAGGAGCAATCCCGGCGGCGTGACGAGCCAGAAAGCCCAGCGCCAATTCAGCAGACCGGCCACTGCGCCGCCGACGACGTAGCCAAGGGCGCTGCCGACAGGAATGGCCGCGTAGAACCAGGAGAGAATCAGGCCGCGTTTTTCAACGGGAAAAAGATCGGACAAAAGCGTTGGCGCTACGGGACCGTAGGCAGCCTCGCCGATGCCGACGAAACAGCGGGTGAGAATCAAGGCGGTGAAGGTTGCGGCGAGGCCGGTTGCGCCGCTGGCGAGACTCCAGACGCCCACGCCGATGGCGACGAGCGCCCAGCGCGGAAAGCGGTCGGCAGCCCAGCCGAAGAGGGGAGAAAAGAGCATGTAGCTCACGAGAAAAGCGGTGGCGGCCCAGCCCATCGCTTCCTTTGAGGCGTGCAAATCATCCTGGATCGGTTTGA
Source organism: Tepidisphaeraceae bacterium (assembly GCA_049511115.1). Lineage (GTDB taxonomy): Bacteria > Planctomycetota > Phycisphaerae > Tepidisphaerales > Tepidisphaeraceae > JBEKYH01. Next base: position 16,696 of record JBEKYH010000156.1, read on the forward strand.
CGACGGCGGCCAGGACCTGGCGATCAACGTAGTTGAACAGGTTGATGGTCAGCAGGAGCACCAGGGCCGGGCGCGCGAGGCTCGGCCGGGGTGCGATTTTATCTGGCGACGGTTGCTGTTGGGCCGCCTGCAATTGATCCATCGGTGCATGATGGCGGTGAGCGTATGCTAATGCAACGACCCAACAATAAAGCCCCCGGTTTGGCCGCCGGGGGCTTCACTAGGCTCGAACGGTAAGACGGCTACCGCTCGCTTAAACTTGTACGTTCCTGAGCAGGGTCAGGGCTTCCTGCGGCGCGGTGTTGGCCTGTGCCAGCACGGTGGTCGAGGCCTGCGACAGAATCTGCGCGCGGGTCAGATTACTGGTTTCGGCCGCGAAGTTGGTGTCCTGAATGCTGGATTCAGCGGCACTGGAGTTTTCATAGGCCACGTTCAAGGCGCTCACGGTCGAGCCGATCGTGTAGTCCTGGAACGCGCCCAAGCGGCCGCGCAGGTCGCTGACCTGGTTGATGGCCTGGGTGAGAATCTCCTGGGCGGTGTTGAGGTTGGTGCTGGTCAAGGCGTTGACGCCGCCGGTGCTCAGCGAATCGAGGTATCCGCTGGTGGCGTCTCCGAGGCTGGCAGTGGAAACATTGCCGATGCCAATTGAGGCCCTGCCGGCGTCGTTCACCAGGGCGCCCAACTGGAAGTTGGCCCCGCCGCCGGTGATGTAGAACGTCTCGGTCTGACCCGGGGAGTTTAAGCCCTGAGCCAGGTCGAATTGGACATCGAGTCCAGCGGTGCTGTAGGTGACGTGAAGTCCCTGCACGTTGGCTTCGGCGCCGTTGACGCTGACCGATGAGTCGGTGCCCTTGGCGCTGGTACCCGTGAAGGCGTAGGTTCCGGCGGCGGCTTTGACGCTGACAAACTGGTTGGAACCGTAGTCGGCGCTGATGAGAGCCAGGCCGCTACCGTTTCCAGAGGCGGTGACGCCGGTCTGATTTTCAACGGAATTGATGGCGGATGCGATGGTGGCGGCGGTGGTGCCGCTGGCGAAGCTCAATTGGACAGAGCCGAGATTGCCGTTGATTTCGAGTGTCACGGCCGAGCCGGTAACGGCTGTCTGGGTGCTGACCAGTGAGGCCTGAGTTGCGGTGCCTGTGACATCCACATTCACTTGAAGTGCGTGGGTGTCGGGAACCAGAACCGAGTTGATTTGCAGGTTCTGCAAGGCGCTGGTCTTTAGGCCGCTGGTGACATAATCGAGATTGCCGTTGAGGAGGTAGGTGCCCTCAAAGGAGGTATTGGCGGCAATGCGATTGATGGTATTGAGAATGGAATCGACCTGAAGCTGGTCGGCCGAGACCTGGCCCGCGGACAAGCCGCCGGTGTTGGAGGCCTGACCGAGCAAGCCCTGCACCTGGGTGAGCAGGTTGGAGACTTCGCTCAAGCCGCCTTCAGCGGTGCCCACGACGTTGCCGGCGAGGCTGGCATTGTTAATCGCCGTGGTGAGACCGGTGTTTTCCTGGTTGAAGCTCTGAACCGCTATCAAGCCAGAGGGATTGTCGGCGCCGCTGTTGATCTGCAGGCCGGTGCTGAGGCGTTCCAGGCTGGTGTTCAGGGCTACATTGTTCTGCTGTAAGTTATTCTGTGCTATTAGCGAACTGACATTAGTATTGATGACACTCATGATTGTCTCTCCGTGACTTTACAACCGCGGCCAAAATCCGGGGCCGCCTACGTTGGCGAGCCCTTCGCGGCCTTCATTCCGTTGAATCATTCATCTCTCATGGGCGGTACGCCTCCTTTCAGTTCACCAAATCGTTCGAGCCTATTGGCCGCCCTTAATGCGGACCATACTTATCGGGGCTGTCATCGGAGCGGACGATCAATTCGCTTGAGCCTTCCGCGGTTTCACAATTTGCAAACAGGTTATGGGAGTTACGGCCGGCGCGAGGGCGGCGGGGTGCATGAATCAGGCGCAAAACAGGCCACATTTATTGGACGGCGGGAAATGCGAGAAAACAGCCCGCGGCGGCGATTTTTGGGTTGCGGCGGGAAAAAAGCGAAAAAAAAGATCGCCTCCGGCGGGTTAGGCCGGAGGCGATTGGGTTTGCAAGGAGAGAATGCTCCAGGCGGGACCTTCCCTGGTCACGCGTTATCCGTTGCCGGATCAACCACCGCGCAACAGGGTCAGCGCTTCCTGGGGCGCCGCGTTGGCCTGGGCGAGAACAGTCGTGGCCGACTGTTGCAGAATCTGGGCGCGCGTGAGATTACTGGTCTCTGACGCGAAGTTGGTGTCCTCGATCGCCGACTCCGCGGCGCTGGAGTTTTCATAGGCGACGTTCAAGGCGCTGACCGTGGAACCCACGGTGTAGTCCTGGAACGCGCCGAGCTGGCCACGCAGGGTGCTCACCTGAGTGATGGCGGAATTGACAATGTTCTGGGCCGTATTCAGATTGGAGCTGTTCAGGTCGTTGATGCCGCCGGTACCGATGGTGTTGAGGTATCCTTCGGTGTAACT
>JBEKYH010000157.1:0-12650 GCA_049511115.1 Tepidisphaeraceae bacterium
GTATGCATTTGTCTGTCTCTCAGTCCTCAGTCCTCGAACCTTCCTTCCCCCCTTCCTTTGCCCCCAGAGCATTCATGGGATATTGTCAATCCTGAGATGGGCAGCCTTTCGGGACAGATTCTCCTGGCTTCGCGGCGCCTGGCCGACCCGAACTTTTTTCGCACCGTCGTCCTCATGGTTCAGCACGATGACGAAGGGGCGCTGGGCCTGATCCTCAACCGGCCGCTGGAGATGACGGTCAAACAGGCCTGCGACGATAGTCTGGATATGGATTGCCGGGCCGAGGGAATCCTCCATCAGGGCGGCCCGTGCCAGGGGCCGCTGATGGCTCTGCACACGGATCGACATGCCGCTGACTTGGGCGGCCAGAATCGCGCCGAAGTGCTCGCCGGCCTCTACTTTTCCACCGACCGCGACCAGCTCGAATGGCTCCTCGCCCAGGGAAAGCCCAGCGCCAAATTCTTCATCGGCTACTCCGGCTGGGGCGCCGGCCAGTTGGAAGGGGAACTGGAAAGCGGCTCCTGGCTGCCGATGGCCGCGACCATTCAATCGGTCTTCGACTCCGGCCAGACCGAGCAGTGGAACAAGCTGGTCACGCAAATCACCCTGGGGCGGGGGATCAAGTCGGAGATGATTCCGGATGATCCGTCGGTGAATTGAGGGATTGCCTTGAAGACCCGTTCCGATCTCGGCGGAAAATAGCATCCTTTCAACAGTTGTAGCTTCCGAAATCGTCTCGATTCCTCTAAGATCAGGGCAAGAATGATCTGGCGGCTGCAACGGATGGTCGGTGAAAGGGTTGGGGCTTGTGCGTGAACGCAAGCCCACGCAACTTGTTCGTGAGTTCATTCATCGCCTGGACCTAACAGAAAGATGGCTGGCTGGCTATTTGGAGGATACGCGTCAGGACGCTGATGAGCGGGCATTGGCCCTGAGTCTTAAGCAATATCTTCATGCCTCAAGGAAATACGCTGCTGGGATTAAAGTAAAAGTAAAGGAATTGGAGCGTCGCCGCCTGAAAATCGAAAAATGTGCCTTGGTGTTGCGTGTCACATGGAGCCAACGTGGCAGACCTTAGTCCGATTCTTATGGTATAATCTGGTGGGTTGGGATAAGGATAAGCGTTATGAGTGCCAATTACTCCACTGCAATATTATCCGGTCTTCGCCAACTTGGCGTCGGTCAGGACGAGATTCGGCGTGCCACTCGTCTTAGCGAGGCTTCGCTCAAGGCGGTCGCGGTCGGCGAACGGGAATTCACGGACGTCGAATTGGCGCGGATTGAGAAGGTCGCCGGAAAGACCATTGGACAAATCGGCGCAGTGGCTGTAGAGCCAGCCGGGGGCGAATTCTCCGATCTCATGGAATCGTGGGCTGAATTTAGCAAGGTCTCCAGCCGCTCCGCGCCCGCCGCCATTAATGGGCCGTCGCGCGCTGCAATTTCTTCACCAAATCCGCGGCGGTGAACGCCGGCGATGAGCAGGCGCTTCCCGTGCAGATGAAACCGGCGGCCTTTGGCATATCCGGATACTCCACGTCCGCATTGGGCAGCGGCCCTTCCGATTTGTCGTACCACTCCAGCCGCTTGTAAGGCTTGTAGAAACCCATGGCCGTCGCAAACAGCGACTGGCCCGTCGCATCGGACTTGGGCGAAACCACCACCACATGCAGCGGATCGCCGCCCAGTTCCGAGTCGGCCAGGAGAAGGCCCGTGACCATCGTCCCGCGCGACAGGGCGACATTGGGGTCAGCCAGATAGCTCATGGCGGTTTCGGCCAATTTGCGCTCGGCGGTCTTGCCGGTGTAATGGAACAGGAGATTGGAAAATCGCGCCGTCATCACGTTTTCATCCAGTTCCGGCCGGGGCTGGAAAGCGCCGGGGGTCGTCAGGTCGCTGGTGGCCACGCCGACGTAATCGGAAGCCGTGAAATGCGCGGCGATAAAATCCTCCGCTGCTTGCGCCTTGGCCAGCCAGGCGCGATCGGCGGTGACCATATACAGCCCCAGCATGGCCCGTCCCATTGATAGCGTGTCGTTCAAATACGGACCGGCCGGATCGGCGTCGCCGTGCTTGAAACCGCCATTGCCCAGCGAGCGATTCGCCAGCACCCAGTTGGCCGCGGCAATCGCCTCATCGAGCGCCTCGTGTTTCCCAGTCGCCGCATAATACGAGGCCAGCGCGTTGATGACCCATCCGTTTTCGCGCGAATACTGATGCATGTCCACGCGCGGAATCCCCTGCTTGCGCCGGTCGGCGTCGCTGAGGGCGAAGTAATCCGCCGAATGCTCGCCATCGTGCAGGTCGGCATCCATGCTCGTGTAAAACGCCCCATCGGGCGAGAGCATAAAAGTCACAAGAAAACTGTGTATTGCGTCGGCCGCCTTGAGATAGACCGGGTCTTTCCACATCGCATACGCGTTGGCATACGTGCGCAAGTTCTCCGCCTGCATCTGCATGATCTTTTCAAAATGAGGATGGTCCCAGTCGCCGTCGGTCGAATACTGATAGACGCCTCCCCACACCGGATCGACCAGGTGCAACTGCCCGGTCAGGGTCCCCTTGGCCATCATCTCGGCATGCGCGTCGCCGGTCTGGGCGAGATTCATGCAGTATTCGACGGCATCCCAATCCATGAATTTCTGGATCGAGCCCCAGGCTCCATACTTATCGTCATAGGAAACATTAGTGCGGCGGATCAGTTCCGTCCGCTCGGCGGCGGTCAGCGCCGGCCCGGCCGCGCGAGGGGCTTGGATGGCGCGAACCGACGGACCCGGCGAGGGATCGGCGATGATCGCCTTCAGCATCGACACCATCTGATCCGGTTCGATATACCCCTGGCGGATGACGATCTCTTTTCCATCGTCGCCAAACACCACCGTCGCCGGCCACCCGAAATCCTCGTATCGATTGGAAATATCCGGCCGCGAATCCTGATCCACTTTCACCGCGATGTATTTGTCGGCCATCAGTTTGGCGACGGTCGGATCGCGATAGGTTGTCGCGTCCATCACATGGCACCAATGACACCAGACCGCTTCCAAGTCGAGGATGACAAACTTGTGCTCTTTTTTCGCCTGCGCGAATACGTCATTCGACCAGCCCTGCCAGGCGATGAGGGATGGGCCTTGGTCGGTGGGTTCGGTGGCGGGTGCGTCGGCTCGCACCAGAATCGGAAACGCGACGCCGAGAGTCAAAGCAATGAGTTTGGTAAGAGTGGTGTAACGCATGGCGAACTCCCTTCGAATTCGAATGATCCTGAGCTTGGCCGCGACCTCCCGGTATCTCACGCAACCTCCACCAGCGCTTCGGTCCATACGACCTGCCCCGACGGTGGAAGCTCGATGCCGCTAGGTAACGGCCTCCCCTGCTCAGCATACAACTCCAACACCGCCGAAAAGGCGTCCGCCACATTCGCGTATGCTTCTTCGAGCGTATCACCTTCCGTAATCAGTTCCGGCAGCGCCGGACATGTCACAGTGAACCCGCCTTCGGGCTGCGGAGAGAATACCAGGGGAAGTCGTCGTAACATGCCGTTATTGTAGCAAAGCCGTCCCGGAAGCTACGCTTTTTTTTCATCGGCCTTCACCTTCGACTCCCAGAACCGTCGCACCAGGTAATCCAGCGATAGCTTCCCCGGCCCGAATATCAGCACCATCAGCCCGACGAAAAAGAACGGAAAAGCGTCGTCTTTCAATACGAAATCCTGGTCTCGCCAGATGTGAAAGAGCTTGTCGCGAAGCGTCGGGTCGGCCAGGTCAACCGACACCATCGCGATCAGGAAATTAAAGACAAATGGAATCGCCACCAATCGCGACGCCAATCCCAGCCCGATGAGAATGCCGCCGATAACTTCCGTGCTGCCGGCAATGTATACGTTCAGCCTGGGCATGGGAATGTTCAACGACTTGAAGAAGTCCGCGGTCTGGTCCACATGCGTCAGGTGGGCCCACCCCGAAACAGCCGACTGATATCCGATGTAGAGCCGGATCAGCAGCATAAATACCGGCTGAACCAGGTCGATTTTCGCCGCGACCCAATCGTAGCATGTGACGGAGCACCTCATCGGACACTTTTTTTCGGTCATGATCTTCCCGGTTTAATCCTACTCGTCTAATGCACCGAGTCCGCGTCGGCGCACTCGGTCCTGATCGCCGGCATCATCTTACCGCCATCGGCCAACTCCGCGCTCATCGCCTCCGAGCGGATCGTCTGATATTGCACCAGGTCCTTTCCAAAGAAGAGGTCCAGCGTCCAGTCCAGCGCGACGCGGACCTTCCGGTCAAACCGCGGCAGTTTCATCAAATAGATGGAGCGCCACAAGAACCAGGCCGGCAGCCCTGAGAATTTCATCCCCAGTATTTCCGCCACCCCGGCGCGCCGGCCGATCGCGGCAAGCTGTCCGAGCATCTTAAAATCAAATTCCTTTTTCTTCCCGCCGCGAATTTCCACCGCGATGTTATGCGCGCATACCTTGGCCTCGCGCAGGGCGTGCTGCGCGGTCGGCGGATGCGGCTTACCCGTGCGTTTGTCGGGCACGACGGCGCAGTCGCCCAGGGCAAATACGCCGGGATAATCCGGCACTTCCAGCGCCGCGTTCACCACGACGCGCCCGCGCTCGAGTTTGCAGGGCAGCGTCGCCAGCAGCGGATGCGCCGATGTCCCGGCTGTCCAGATCAGCGTATTGGTTTTGATGGTCGACCCGTCAGAAAGGGTTACGCCCTCGGGCCCGAATTTGGTGACCCCGATGCCCGTGCGGATGTCCACGCCGCGCATCTGGAGCTTCTTTTGCGCGTAGCGCCCCAGCGACTCGCCGAGTTCGGTCAGGATCAGCGGCAGCGGCGTCACCAGCACCATGCGCAGCATTTTCTCGTCGATGTTGGTGTAAAACCGCAGCGACTCGCGAAGAAAATCGTTGATTCCGCCGATGGTTTCGACGCCCGCGAATCCCCCGCCCGCGACGACCACCGTCATCAGCGGCTCGCGCACTCCCGCGGCGCATTCGGTGTCGGCTTCCTCCAAAAGGCCGATCATCCGGTTGCGCAGGTGAATCGCATCCCCCAGCGATTTCATCTGCACGGATCGCTCTGCGACTCCCGGCAGATTGTAATAATTCGTCACCGAACCCAGCGCGATGACCAGGTAGTCATAGCTCATCTCGTGGCCGTGGTGGTCAAACCCATGCGAGAGCCAGACTTTCCTGGCGGCGAGGTCAATGCGCTCGACATCGCCATGAAAAAACTGGCAATGCCGCACCATCTTGCGCAACGGCGTTACGATATTTGTAAGTTCCAAATCGCTGGAGGCGACTTCGTGCAGCATCGGCGTGAACAGCAGGAAATTATCGCGGCTCACCACAAGAATCTCATGCCCCTCTTCCCTCGGCAGCAGTTTCCTTAGATTGACCGCCGTGTACATACCCCCAAAACCGCCGCCCAGGATGATGATTCTTTTCCCCTTTTGCTCAGGCATGAAATCACGTCCGTCTACAGAACCATCCCAGACTCGTCCAATCGGTGAACCAACCGCCCAGCGTCGCCGGTTTCACTTTTCCGGCGACAAGCGCGCACGCCTGTGCAAGCGTCCGGCCTTCATCGAGCGCCTTTAATATTGCAAATGCCGGAGGATCCAACCGCTTGAAATACAGGTCGTTATCCAGCCGGTGAACGGCCACAAAAGTCTTCCGCGGCCGGGGACGCGGAACGCGTGATACCTTCTCTAACCCCTGGGCCTGCTCATCTATTCCCTTCTCTTCAGCGATCGCATTGCTGGCCTCGTTGCGCAATCCGCTCTTGCGCAGGGCCATGGTGAATTCATCCAGGGGATAGGCCATCTCCAGCAGCCCCAGATAAGGCTGCAGCGCCAGGCGAATTTTTCGCGGGTCCTTTCCGGCGAGATCGTCGCTGGAAATCGGCGGCTTGGCCGGCCCGTCAAACGCAACCGTCTGCGCCCATTCAAATCGCGCCATATCCTGCGCCATCCGCACGTGCGGCCGCCCCCACTCGGGATGGCGCTCAAAGAATTCCGGCATATGGCTGCCGAGATTGCGCAACGTGAAAGATCGCGAGGGAAATTCCGCCAGGTAGGCGCGGGCCATCTTGCGAAAGCGGTCGTTGCCGATCACCGCCAGCACACCGGGGTAATCGTCGTAGACGATGTCGATGAGGCGATACCAATATTGCCGGTTGTAAATCTCGATGCGCTCAAAACTGGTCAGCCGATCGTTGGGTTTGATGAATCCTTCGATGACCGACGCGGTATCGCGGCCGTCGAGCCAGGTCGCCTGCATCCCGTCATTCTTATCGAGGCTGCGCATGATCGCCGCGCCCGCCAGCCGCTGCAGGCTGCGAAGCTCGGAGAGCGTCTGGAGCTTGCGCGGCGTAATCCTTGACCGCGATCGTTTGGTTGCTCGACGACTAGGCGCTAAGGACGGCATTTGCCGGCTCCTTGGAATGCGTTGGTTCATTTCCGTGCGGCTTACCATTCAGTTTGGCCGCCGACTTCACGCTTTCCGCGCGAACGCGCTCGATAAACTTCTTCGCCTTCAGCGCCTCGCGGTGCACTTCATCAAAGCTGGGGATATGCGCGTCCCATTCCAATAGCGTGCTGGTCGGCCCGCACAATCGAACGGCATGTTCGTACATCTTCCAGACCGGGTCCAGCACGGCGTGATCGTGCGTATCGAGAATGTACTTCTCAAATTTGCTGTGCCCGGCCACGTGGAATTGTCCCACCCGCTCGTGCGGCACATTGTTCAGGTAATCGTAAGGATCAAAACTGTGGTTCTGGCTCGAGACGTAGATGTTATTCACATCCAGCAGAATGCCGCAGTCGGCCAACTCGACCACTTCGCTGAGGAATTCCCACTCGGTCATCTCCGACACGTGAAACTCCGCATAGCTGCTGACATTTTCCACGCACACCGGCACTTCCAGGTAGTCGCGCACCTCGCGGATGCGCTGGGCCGTGGCCTTGGCGGCGGCAAATGTATACGGCATCGGCAGCAGATCGTGGGAATACGTTCCGTCCACACTCCCCCAGCACAGATGGTCCGATAAGAACGGCGTTTTCGTGCGTTTAACCAGAGTTTTGAGCTTCTTCACATGCTCGCGGTCGCCGCGCGTGACCGATCCGAAATACATCGACACGCCATGCTGCACGACCTGGTACTGCTCCATGATCTGGTCGAGGATGTGCAGCGGCCGGCCCGCATCGACCATGTAATTTTCCGAGATGATCTCGAACCAGTCACAGGTCGGCTTTTTGCTGAGAATGTGCTTGTAATGCGGCACGCGCAGGCCGATGCCGATGCCGAGATTGGTGAACCCGTTAAAGCGATTGGCTGGCATGGCGTTTTAATCGTATGAAATTAGTGCGAGATAAGAAATAGAAACAACAAAAGGTCTGGGCCGCCGTCGAAGCGGCCCAGACCCGCGAATCATTGTTCGACGAAAGCTAGCGCCAAGGAGGCGCGAGCCATCGGCGATGTTCCGTAATCGAGAAGATTACAGAATGCCCGGAGCGGGGGCGGTGGCCGGAGCGGTGCTGCATCCGCCATTGCCCTTGCAGGAATTCTTGCCCTTGCAGCCCTGGTCGCCGGTCTTGCAGCCGCCCTGGCCCTTACATGCATTCTGGCCTTTGCATGCATGGGTGGCAGCGGCCTGGAGACGCTGGACCTTGGCGCCGGCGGCGATCTGAGCCGTCGGGGAGGTGATGGAGCGGCTAGCGGCCTTGGCGGTGTTCGCCGTGCCGGCAACCAACCCTGAGAAAGCGGCCAAGGCCAACATGCCCGAGGCCGAACCGATCAACTTCGTTGTCTTATTCATGGCATCCTCTTAAAACGTTGAATGTTTCGCCGCGCTGAGCGGCAACCTTGCCCCGCAGGCACAGCCGCTCACAGCGGCAAACCAGCCCGGGGCGTGGCGAAAGTTCGTATGTCAATTAACTACGTGCTTTGAACCCCATCGGATGCAAATTAACCCGTGACACCTCCTTCCATTCGCTGAATTGGCCCCACGACGCGCCCGAGGTTGTCTAAAGCCTTGCTACCACCTTAGGCGCCCAGCCTTACAAAGGTAACAACCCCTAACGCTTCTCCAATATTTCACCCTGTTTTGGTTCGTTTGAAAAGGGGGAAAATCGGAAATTTGTGAATTTGGGAAAATGGCGACGCATATCCGGGTCCCTCCCATGGAGCGTATATCGGCAAGATGCCGCAGATTCATACGCAGCCAAATCCGATTTTGGATGTGCACCATACAAACTCTGGCTATCTGATCCGGGTATTCCGGCGTCGCCGGGCAAGGAGGCCGCCCGCGACTAAGGTTAGCAGGCCAGCGGTCGCAGGTTCGGGAACGTTATTGCTTTCACTCGGCTGTACATCCGCCAGCGCGAGATTCCACGCTGCACTAAATGATCCCGGCAATTGCTCCATCTGACTCGCGCTCAAACTCCGATTGAAGTTCTGCGCCACCAGCAGCAAATCCGCGAAATTGACCACGCCGTCATAATTGAAATCCCCGTCGGCCCAATCGATGGGGTTGCCGTGGGTGTCGAGGGTGTGGTTGAAATTTTGCGCGACAACCAGCAGATCGGCGAAGTTCACGGTGCCGTCCAGATTTGCATCGCCGGCCAGGGTGTTCTCGACAATGATCTGATTCGGTCCCGCCGGCGTTCCAGCGTCACGATTCCCATCGGCGTAACCGACGGCGTACAAGCCGGGGCTCGCGGCCGCGTTAGAGCTGACGATCCCCGCGCCCGTCCAAGTGTCATTGTTGTAGCCGCTGGCGATGTAGCCTCGGATCGTTGTCGCGGGATCGGCCGCGGCGGGGAAGTTGATGTCCAGCGTGTTGGCATTCAAATTCAGTTGCCCCGTGCCGCTGATATTCAGCGCGCTGGTTGAAACCACATACTGATTCGCCTCCACAGCTGCCGTCGCAGTGGCCCCGCTGCCGACGGTTAAGGTCGCCAGGTGTTGCGTGCTGCCAAAGTTCACGGCGCCGCCGGTGGCGTTGATGGCCAGCGTCGCCGTCGCCGGTCCGGCGTCGCTCTGGAAAGTAGCGGTTCCGCCGGTGTTGGTGAACGTCGTGCCGGCCACCCAAGTCTGCGAGCCGCCAATCGTCGTCGTGCCGCTGTTGGTGAAATTGGCCGACTGAATCAGCGTTCCGGTCTGCGAGAACGTGCCGGAGTTGGTGATCGGATCAGACGATTGCAGCAACCCGGCGTTGTTGAAATTCCCCTGATTATTCAGCGTGCCTCCCGACAAGTAATACTGATCGCCCGTGCCGCCGCTCATCTGGCTCCCGGAGTTCGTGGTGACATTCGCCTGGAAGACGTTGGTGCTGGGATCGGACGTGTAATGCGAGCCGGTTTCGTTGGTCAGCGTACTGGCGAAGGTCGCCGTCATGCCGGTCGTTTTGATCGTGCCGTAATTGGCAACCGCGCCGGTGAACGTCGCCGGCTGATAATTCAAATCCAGGGTCGTGTTGTTGGTGACTGGCCCATTCACAGTGGTCGTACCGCCGGTGAGATACATCGTGCCGTTATTGGTTAGCCCGCCGGTGCGGATGAGACCGTAGCCGGTGATCTGGCCGGTGTTGTTGAGGGCATCGTTGTTGTTGTCAAACGTGCCGCCCGTCAGACTGATGAGACCAGCATTGGTCGCCAGGCCGCTGGTGACCAGCAGCTTTGCACCCGGCCCGGCGGAGATCGTGCCCGCCGCGGGATTGGTCAGCGGGCCCGAAACAATGAGCGTGCCACCGGTCGGCTGGATAAGGCTATTGTTGGTGACAGCCTCGCTGATCTTGCCGAAGCCCTCAATCGTCGCCGCATTGGTGATCGTCGTTGAGGTTGCCGGTGTCCAGGTTTATATACCCGTCGTTGGTGGCGTCGGCGCCGACGAGATTAAATTGCAAGCCGGCGGCCAGATTAATCGTTCCGGTGTTGCTCAGACCCGCGGTGCTGGAGGTCAGCGTCAGGTTGCCGCCGCCCTGACTGATGACTCCGGAGTTAATGACCGAGGTTCCGCCGAGCGCGCCATAACCGGCGATCAGCCCGTTGTTGGCAATTACGCCGGTGACGCTGCCGCCATCAAGAGCGATAGAGCCGGAGTTGCTCAGGCCGGGTCCGTTGAGGGTAACGGTTACGCCGAGGGGAATCTCGCTCACATTGCCGGAATTGACCATGCCGCCGGGGGCGGTAAACGACAGCTCAAAGGCGGCATTTCCCGAGTTGGTCAACTGGCCCGGGAAGGCGCCGCCTTCATATATGAAAGTTCCCTGATTATTCAGGCTCTGCGCCAGCGGGCCCAAATCCTGCACCAGCGTGCCGGTCGGGGCAACGGTCAGGTTGCCGGTGGCGACATCGCTCGATCCGGCGTTCAATGTCAACGTGAAATATCCGTTGCCACCGATGGTTTCGTTGCCCGGGATATTCAGGGCCATTCCGGCGTTCAGCGTCAGGCTGTTGCCGAAGGCGGCGGACGTGGTCGTGGGTCCGGCGTCGGGATCAAAGGTCAAGGCCTGGGTCAGGTTAAGCGTGCCGCCCGTCCAGACGAAATCCGCCGGTTGGCCGTCAAAGTCAAGGGCGGCAAAGGTCATCGAGCCGCCGCTGAAGTTGACCATTCCGCCGGGAAGGGGCGGAATGCCGGGGCCTTGGTTGAGATTCGCCAAACCAGTCAGCGTGCCGGCGGAGCAATTCACAATGCCGGCGCTGACGTTGAAAGAGCCGTTGTAACCGACATTGACGATGGTGGCGGCAAGCGTGCCGCCTTCGAGCGTATAACTGGCTGCATAGTCGCTTCCGCCGATGTCCAGGCCTTCTGCGTTGGCGGTGTTCACTCCTCCCTCTTGAGTGAACGCGCCGTAGGTTCCCGGGCCGATTAATTCTTGGAAATCGACCGTGAGTGTGCCGGCATCCATCGTGTAGGTATCATGCGAGCCTGGAACCAGGAAAGGCGCGCCAAGCTCAAAATCGCCGGTGACGTTATTGGCGCCACTATTTTGAATGAAGATGCCGGCGCCGTCGGCGCCGACGGTTTCGCCGGCGGCATTAATAATGCCCGGCGCCGTGAGCGTGTAGGTGGAAGTGGCCAATCCGTTGGCTTCCTCGGCGATTTCTATTCCGCCATTGGCGTTGTTGACGCCGCCGGTCTGCACGAAAGTCGTGGTAGTGACGTCCTGGCCAATGACTTCCCGCGCCGTGCTGTTGATGACGCCGGCCGAAAACGTATACGCCGCATTGGCCTCATGGCCCAGGTTCAAACCGCCGGCGGTGAGTGTGCCACCGGTCTGATCGAACGTGCCATTACTGCCGTCGCCGACATATACATATCCGCTCACCATGAGCTGGCCGCCTTGCAGATTGTACGTGCCGCTGGGGCCAATGACGGTCTGACCGTAACCGATCTCAATGTCGCCGGTGACGGTGTTGGTAGATGTGCCGGACTGTGTGAGGGTGCCGGTGCCGTATTGGCCGATAAATTCATCGGCTCCGACGCTGAGCGAGCCGCCCTGCAGGTTGTAAATGCCCACGTCACCGGCGTTGACGCCCAGATACAAGCTGGAGGACGAATTACTGACGGCGTTGCTGCCGCCGAACTGGGTGAAATCGCCGGCTGCGCCGGCGCTGACGGGGCCTACGGTGATGACCCCGGGGTTGCCGCCGATGTACTCGCTGCCGGCGGACAAATCGAGCGAGCCGTTTTGCAGGTTATAAACACCGAGGGCGTTGGTATTGGCGCCGACATACAAATCGCTGAGGGAGTTAATGAGGTTGGAGGAAGCTCCGCTCTGGGTGAACGTGCCCGTGCCGTACTCTCCAACAACTTCATCGGAGTAAGTGATGGTCAAAGTCCCGCCCTGCAGATTGTAATTGCCGGTCGCGCCGGGCGATTCGGCGAGGCACAGATTAGTGTTGCTGAGCGCGACCGTGCCGGCCGTCTGGGTAAATGTGCCTGTATTCGAATAGCCGACTATCACAGCGCCGTTCGACGAGAGGGTTCCGCCGTTCATGTTGTAATAACCAATGCCGCCCAATCCCACGTTGAGTTCGACGTTAGTGCCCAGGGTCTGCGCGCCGCCGGTCTGGGTGAATGTGCCGGTGGACCCCGCGTTGTTTCCGATCGTCTCCGCGATCGCCGTTGCGGCGAAGGTGAGCGTTCCGCCGTTCAGGGTGTAAGTGCCGTTGCCGTTGTTGGCGACGAGCAATTCGGTGGATACCGAGTTGGTTCCGGCGTTCTGTACAAACGCGCCCGTGCCGGAGTCACCAATCGATTCGTTTGCCGCCGTGAGTGTGCCGGTGCCGGTGTTGACCGCGTTGAGCGTGTACTGGCCGTTGCCGGTGGATTGAGTGCCGAGCGAGAGTCCGCTGACAGTGTTGGTTCCGGCGCTCTGGGTAATGATGCCCGAGCCGGCGTAGCCGACATCTTCGATGAGCGAACTCAATGCGCCGGTTCCGCTCAAGGTGTAGGTGTTGTTAGAACTGGTGCTCAGGCTGCCAATTATGAGGGCGTTTGTGATGTTATTCGTGCCGGCGCTCTGATTATAGAAATCTCCGGTAGTGGTGGTGCCGATGTATTCGTTGCCGGCGATCATCGCCGTGCCGGAGGCGCTTTGAATGAGCGTGAACGTCGATACGGCCGTCGCGTTGATGGT
>JBEKYH010000158.1:0-9831 GCA_049511115.1 Tepidisphaeraceae bacterium
CGCCCTCGCCGCCGCCGCGCTCAAACACAGCCACCCGACCACCCTCATCCTCGGCCCGGTGGCCATCGACTTCCCGAGTGACGCTCGCCGCATCGACGTTCAAACCGCCGACGAAATGCTCCGCGCAACGCTCGCCGAATTCCCGAGTCACGACCTCCTCATCCTCGCCGCGGCCGTCGCCGACTACCGGCCCAAGCTGGCCCGATCCGACAAAATCTCCCGCCACGGCGCCCTGATCCTCGAATGCGAGGCGACCGAAGACATCGCCGCCGCCGCCGGCCGGGCCAAACTCCCCCACCAGCGCACCATCGGCTTCAGCCTGGAGGCCGACGCGAACATCGAGCGGGCCATTGGGCGTGCCAAGGAAAAACTCCTCGCCAAAAACCTCGACCTCATCGTCTTTAACCCCCCCGCCACCATCGCAAGCGACAAGATCGAACCGGTGCTGATATTCCCCGACGGCAGAAACGAGCCGTTGCCTTCGGCATCAAAGAGCCAGTTCGCGGATATCCTCTTAGACCGCGCCATCCGATTGTGGAAAAGAGACCCCTAATCGCGCTATTCACCCCCTCACCTTGTCACCTTGTCACCCCCTCATCCTCAACCTCTGGAGTTTTCCCCATGTCCAGTCCGATAAACGTAAAGATAAAGCGTCTTCGCAACGGCGACGGCCTGCCTCTGCCGGCGAAGATGACCGAGCATGCCGCTGGGTTTGATCTTTCGGCGGCAGTCGCGGAGGCGGTGACGATCGCGCCGGGTGAAATCCGGCTCATTCCCTGCGGCTTTGCCATGGCGTTGCCGCCGGGATACGAGGCGCAGGTGCGCCCGCGGAGCGGGCTGGCGACCAGGCATGGGATCACGATGGTCAATGCGCCGGGCACCATCGACGCCGATTATCGAGGAGAGGTGCATGTGCCGCTGATTAATCTTGGCAAAAACTCTTTCACGGTCGAGCGCGGCATGCGCGTTGCCCAGATGCTCATCGCGCCGGTGCCCGTGGTGCAACTGATTGAAGTGGACGATTTGGACGCGACCGAGCGCGGTACGGGCGGATTTGGTCATACCGGACATTGAAGACTTCCGATAGTAAGGACTCACGAAGCGAACGACTTACAACACAACTACATGGTCCGAACTCATCTGCAACGAAACATCCTTCTCTTCCTGGCGGTCGCCGCCTGGGTATTTCTGTTCCTGGCCCTGGGCAGCTTTCACGCCACGGATTGGCCGAGCCACGCGGTTTACCCGTATGAGGCCGTCCAAAACCTCTGCGGCTCGGTCGGCTCATTCGTCGCCTATTGGATGTTTGTCGTCCTGGGCCAGGGCGTCTATCCCCTGCTCTTTTTCTCCGGCGCGTGCCTGGCCGCGGTGATTCTGCGGAATCAGGTCACCGATATCTGGCTGCGCCTCGCCGGCCTGGTAATCCTCTGCACTGCCGTCTCGGCATTCGTGCATCACTTCGCCCCCGGCTCCAGTGGCGGCCTGCCTGAAGGCCAGGGCGGATTCGTCGGCATCAGCACCGCCGCATTTTTGCAGGCGCATTTCAGCACCGTGGGCACGCGGTTGGTACTGCTAACCGCTATCATCGTCGGCTTGCTTTTGACGGCCGATGATTTGCTCCTGCACACGCCCGCGATGGTCGCTGCCGCCGCGGCTACGGTGCGCAATACGGCAAAATCGAAGCCCAAATGGACTTGGGGCACAGCGGCGCGGGCGTCGTTGGGTTTAGCCAAAGGTTTGGTCGCGTCAGTCGCGGGAGGGTTGCGGGCGTCCAAGAGTTCTCCCGTCACTAAATCCACCAAGACCGCGCCCAAACGCTCGACGGTCGAGGACGAAGAGGATGATCTCAAGGCGCCGGTGCTGCTGAAGCGCGAGTCTGCCCCCGCGGAAACGGCCGCGAAAAACGAGGCCGCAACGGCTGCTGCCGCGGCGGTCGTGGAACCAGTGGTGGACGCTCAAGCGACGCCCCCGCTATTGCCGGCTCCCCCGCCGCAGCGCGCCGACATCATCGTCAAGCTGCCCAGCCCGAACAAACCGATGATGCGTTCGGCCCCCCCGCCGCCCAAGGAACTGGGCGACTACCAATTGCCGCCGTGGGATTTTCTCGCGGATGCCGAATACGGCTACGCCGAGTCGCAGGAAAAATTCGTCCGCGAGCAGGCCGCGATTCTTGAACAGGCCCTGCGCGAGTTCAATATCGAGGCGCACGTCGTCGAGATCGACACCGGGCCGGTTATTACGATGTACGAGATTTCGCTCGCCCCGGGGATCAAAGTCTCGGCGATCTCCGCGCTTTCCAATGATGTGATGCGCGCCCTTAAGGCGGAATCAGTGCGCATTGTTGCGCCGGTTCCGGGAAAAAATACCGTCGGCATCGAAGTGCCCAACGCGCAAAAGGAAAAGGTGCGCCTCAAGGAGCTGATGCAGCTCGCGCCCGACGCAATGTCGAAAATGTCCATCCCGCTGTTCCTCGGCAAGGACGCCAGCGGCGAGCCGCTCATTACCGACCTGGCGGCCATGCCGCACTGTTTGATCGCGGGAACGACCGGCAGCGGAAAATCCGTGTGCATCAACAGCATCATCATGTCCATCATGTATCTCCAGCGGCCGGACCAGGTGAAAATGATCCTGGTGGACCCCAAGGTCGTGGAGATGGCCGCGTTCAAGGATTTGCCGCATCTGATGTGCCCGGTCATCAACGACGCCGGCCGGGCGACGAGTGTTTTGGAATGGGCCTGCCAGAAGATGGACGAGCGCTACGAAATGCTCGCCGAGGCCGGCGTGCGCAACATCAAGGGTTACAACGCCCTCACGCGCGAGGAATTGAAGGAGCGGTTCTGCCCCTCGAACGAGGAGGAAGAGGCCAGAATCCCCAAGAAACTGCCCTATATCGTCATCATCATCGACGAATTGGCGGACTTGATGATGACCAGCGGCAAGGAAGTCGAGGCCCACATTGTGCGTCTGGCGCAAAAGAGCCGCGCCGTGGGGATTCACCTGATTCTCGCCACGCAGCGCCCGCAGGCGAACGTCGTGACCGGCCTGATTAAATCCAACATGCCAAGCCGCGTGGCGTTCCGCGTTTCGAGCAAGATGGACAGCCGCATCGTGCTGGACCAGAACGGGGCCGATTTGCTTTTGGGCCAGGGCGACATGCTCTTCATGCCGCCAGGGGCGAGCAAGCCGATTAGATCGCAGGGAACGTTCATCGACGACAAGGAGATCAAGGAGAGCATCAAGATCGTCCGCGAGCAGGCTGAGGCTCAATACGAACCGGATTTGGTGCAGATCAAAGTCGGAATCAGCGCCGACGGCGAGATGGAGAAGGACGATCTGTTTGATGACGCCGTGCGCGTGGTCCTGGAAACCAAGCGCGGGAGCGTGAGCTTGCTGCAGCGCCGGCTTACCATCGGCTATGGCCGGGCGAGCAGGCTCATTGAGATGATGGCCGCCTCGGGAATCCTGGGTGATTACAAGGGATCGCAGGCGCGCGAGGTGAATTTGACGGTCGAGGAATGGGAGCAGATGGTGGCGGCGCGCGTGAAGGATGAGCAGAGCGGGATGAGCGTGTAAGCACCCGCTCTCGCGGCAATGTCATCCCCGCAAGACTTCCTCCACGTCGGTCGAGCGCATGAGCAGTTCAGACTTGTGCATGACGAGCAGGCACATTGCGCTCAGGCCCGCTGGATTATGGTCGCGGGAATTGGTGAGACTAAACAGCACTCTGCTGAATTCCCAAAACAGCGTGCCCGTCGCGGATTCGCCTTTTTCGGGATAGAGCTTGCAGGCGGCGTATTGCGGAAATCGCGAGCGGCCCGTCTTGAGCACAGACTTGGCCACCTTGGCGCCCTGCGGGGTTTGAGGATCGACCTCCAGGCCCCGGCACATTGTCGCGACGACCGCGTCCATGAATCCACTTCTGAAATCCATCAGATCGGCCGCGCTCAACCGCGTTGTAGCGCTCCGGTCGATGACGTACATGTGGAACGCCAGCATCTCCAGCGCGAACATGCGATTGTCGGCCTGGTCGCGGAAGTTCAGTCCGTAATCCCGGTCCCAATCAGCCAGCAACGAGGCCACGGCTCCGCGCAGACCGACAACCAGCCGTTTGCCGAGGAGGTTGGCCTTGTCGATTGCTGTTTTCATGGGGGCCCTTTGATCGCCGATTCACTCCGCCCCCTGCACGCTCCCCCACAATTCCGCATATTTCCCCCGCACATACGGATTCAACTGCTCCCCAAACTCCGCCGGCAATTTTCGTCGCCGAATGATCTCCTGCACATCCGACAAATCCTTCAATCGGCCGGGATTGGTCATCCCCGAAGCGAGTTTCAATTCGATCAGGACCGGCAGGCGAAGATAGGGAATCTCGTCCACGTCCACCGCCGCGGCATCGGGATCGGGAAATGCAACGGGTTTGGGCTTGCCGTCGCCAGGGTATTGGCCGGTGACGAGGAATTCGATGCGCACACCAGTCTGCGCGTCGCGCAGATCACGCCCGCCGGAGAAAAGCGGAACGTAGCCAAGTCCGTCGAGCTTTTCGTGCAGGGTCTTGAGACCATCAGGCGTGACGAGAATATCCACGTCTTCGGTGGTGCGACCGTAGCCGTGGGCAACAACCGCCATTCCGCCGGCGATAGCGTGCGACACGCCGATCTCCGCGAGGCGGGCGTGAATGTTCCGCAGGGCGAGATGAACCGGGTCGTTGCCCATGAAGAAGCTGGCCGCCTGCTGGATGGCGGCTGATCCGCCCCGAGCCATGAGGTCTTCGAAGGATTCCATAGTCGCCTCAATCCATTACATCGGGCCAGACGACAATGGTCAAATGCGATCTTCAACTTCCGCGCCGCCCGCCCTACCGCTATTATGGGCGTCGTGAGCGAAAACGAGCGAAAAGTATCGGTTCATCTTGCCGGCGGCGACTATGACATCCTGGTCAAGCCGGGCTTGCACTTGGACATTGGCGCGTGGCTCAAAGGGAAAACCAAGTCCGGCAAAGTCGCGGTTATTTCGGATTCCAACGTCTTCCCATTATTCGGCGAGGCGATCGTAAAATCGCTGTCTGATGCGGGGCTTCACGCAATTGTCGCCCTGCTTCCCGCCGGTGAGGATCATAAGACCCTCACCGACCTGCTGCCTGTTTATGACGCTGTTTTAGCCGGCAAGATCGAGCGAAGCACGCCGGTCCTGGCACTCGGCGGCGGCGTCGTGGGGGACATGGCCGGCTTCGTCGCCGCGACCGTTTTGCGCGGCGTGCCGCTGGTGCAGGCGCCGACCACGCTGCTGGCGATGGTGGACGCCAGCGTGGGCGGAAAGACAGGCGTGAATCATTCCACGGGGAAGAATCTGATCGGGTCATTCCATCAGCCTATTGGCGTCCTGATTGATCCGCTGGCCCTGAAAACATTGCCCGCGCGCGAATTGCGCGGCGGTCTGGCTGAGTGCATCAAGCATGACATTATCCGCGATTACGAGGGATTCTGCCGCCTGGAATCGCACATCGAAAAGGCCCTGGCGCTGGATATCGATTATCTCGCCGAACTGGTTGCCCATAATGTCGCCATCAAGGCGAGAGTCGTCGAGGCCGATCCGCTGGAGCGCGGCGAGCGCGCCCATTTGAATTTCGGGCACACATTTGGTCATGCCATCGAGACAGTTTCGCGGCATGAATATTCGCACGGTGAATGCGTCGCCCTTGGCATGACGGCGGCCGCGTTTTTAGCCAAGCAATTGGGAATGATCGACGACGAGCAGAGGCGGCGGATGGTAAACCTCATCGCCAAGGCAGGGCTGCCGACGAATAACCTGAACCTCGACACGAAGGCGGTTGTTGAGGCAATGGCGTTCGACAAAAAAGTCGCCGCGGGAAAAGTGCGTTTCGTGCTGCCGACAAAAATCGGCGCCGTCGTCGTGCGCGACGACGTGGCGCGGGAGAAGGTGACCGAAGCCGTTGAAAGTCTGCAAGGGGCGGGGCTTGGTTCCCGCCGGGGGTAAACGCCTTGGCCCTGCGACATTGGCTGCAACTGGCCCTCACCGATGGGATCGGCCCGATCCTGACGACGCGCCTCATCGCCGCAGCGGGCAGCGCCGAAGCCGCGGCCGGCGCGGATCGGAAATTGCTGCAATCCGTCGAGGGGATCGGGCCGGGCAAGGCAACCGCCATCTATGATTCACTTCGCAGCGCGGCTGAAACCGCGCCAAAGGAAATAGACCGCTGCGCCGCCGCGGGAATCACATTAATCTGCCGCGATGACGCGGAATATCCGCCGCTGCTAAAGGCCATCCCTGACCCGCCGCCGGTGTTGTACGTGCAGGGAACACTTGAGCCCCGCGATCTAAACGCCCTGGCGGTGGTCGGCAGCCGCACGTGCAGCCACTACGGGCGCGAGCAGGCGGAGCGATTCGGCGCTCTTCTAGCAGGTGCGGGAATGACCGTCATCAGCGGAGGCGCGCGCGGCGTTGATTCGGCGGCCCATCGCGGCGCGCTGTCCCACCCCCACGGGCGCACCATCGCCGTCCTCGGCTGCGGCGTCGATGTGGTTTATCCGCCCGAGAATGAAAACCTCTTTGGCCAGATCGTCGAGCGCGGCGCCATCATCAGCGAATTTCCCATGGGCACGCCCCCGGTGCGGGAAAACTTTCCGCGCCGCAATCGCATCGTCAGCGGCATGTCGCGCGGGGTATTGGTGATCGAGGCGGATTTGAAAAGCGGGGCGCTCATCACCGCGCGGCAGGCGTGCGACGATCATGGCCGGCCCGTTTTCGCGGTGCCCGGCCGAGTGGACAATGCGATGTCCGGCGGGCCGCACGCCCTGATCCGCGACGGTGCGGTTTTGACGGCGGGATTGCCCGATATTCTCGAAAACCTTGGGCCACTTCCCGAGGGAGCCGTCACTGCACCGATAGATGAGATTTCGGAGGCTGCGTCAAAGGAGGAAGGCGCGTTATTCGATGCCGAGCCAGTAGCGGCTCCTGTCGCGATGACGGCGTCCAAAATCTCGACGCTGACGGATCGCCAGCGCCATGTCCTCGACGGCATGGGAAACGATCCGACGGATGTCGAAGGAATCATCGGTCGCACTGATCTGGCGGCCGAGGTTGTGCTGGGGGAATTGACGCTGCTGAGCCTGCGCGGCTTGGTTCGCCGCGTGGATGGAACGACTTATCAGCGTAGATAATCACTCGGCGGTGCAATCGCTGGAGGGCTTATCCGTGTCATTCATTCTCGCCCTGGATCAGGGAACCACCAGTTCGCGGGCCATTGTTTTCGACCGCCAGGGACTCGTGCGCGCGATGGCCCAGAAGGAATTGCGCCAGATTTTCCCGCGCGCCGGCTGGGTCGAGCACGATCCGTTGGAAATCTGGGAATCGCAGCTTGCGGTCGCGAGGGAAGCAATAACCAACGCGGGATTAAGCGCCGGCGATATCGCCGCCATCGGCATCGCCAATCAGCGCGAGACCACCGTCCTCTGGAATCGCCGCACGGGCGAGCCGATTCACCCTGCCATCGTCTGGCAGGACCGGCGCACGGCCGGATGGTGCGATCAGCTCAAAGCCACGGGGCTGGGCGAATTCGTGCAACAACGCACGGGTCTGGTGATCGACGCTTATTTTTCGGCGAGCAAGCTGGCGTGGCTGCTGGAAAATGTTCCAGGGGCGCGAGCGCAAGCCGAGCGCGGCGACCTCGCGTTTGGCACCATCGACTCATGGCTCCTCTGGAACCTGACCGGCGGCGCGATCCACGCGACCGATGCCACGAATGCCAGCCGCACGATGCTGTTCGATATCCAAAAGGGCGAGTGGGATGCCGAATTGTGCGATCTGATGGGAATTCCCGCGGCGGTTTTGCCGCAGGTGAGGTCGTCCAGCGAAGTGTACGGACACGCGCGAGAGGATTTACTCGGCGCGAAAATCCCCATCGCCGCCCTGGTCGGCGATCAACAAAGCGCCCTCTTCGGCCAGGCCTGCTTTGCGCGCGGGCTCGCCAAGAACACCTACGGCACCGGATGTTTCATGCTCATGAACGTCGGCGAAACGCCGGCGGTGTCGCGCAATCAGCTCATCAGCACGGTCGCCTGGCAGATTGACGGCCGGCGGTATTACGCGCTGGAGGGGAGCGTTTTCGTCGGCGGCGCCGTCGTCCGCTGGCTGCGGGATGGCCTTGGCATCATTCGATCCGCCGCCGATGTCGAAGCGCTGGCCGCCTCCGTCGCCGACAGCGGCGGGGTTTATCTGGTGCCGGCCTTTGCGGGTCTCGGTGCGCCGCATTGGGACCAATACGCGCGCGGCAGCATTTCCGGAATGACCGGCGGCACGACAGCCGGCCACATCGCGCGGGCGGCGCTGGAATCGATTGCCTTTCAGGTGGCCGATGTTCTGGATGTGATGCGGAAGGATTGCGGGATTGCCGTGCGCGAGCTTCGCGTGGATGGCGGCGCTTCCGCGAATGATCTGCTCATGCAATTCCAGGCGGACCTGTTGGGCGTGGCGGTGGTCCGGCCCAAGGTCACAGAAACCACCGCTCTGGGCGCGGCATATCTGGCGGGATTGGCGGTGGGCTATTTCAAGAATCAGGAGGAGATCGAACTCCAGCGCCAGATCGAGCGCATCTTTGAACCGAAGATGAGCGCTGATGAGGTCGCCTATCGCCGCAAGCGATGGACGGAAGCGCTGCAACGGTCGCTGGCGTGGGAGGAGAGGGGGTGAGGGGGTGACAGGGTGACAGGTGACATGGTGACCAGGGGCAATCCCTTTTGGCCGCGTTCCTCTGGTCCCCTCTCCATGTACTCAGGGAGAGGGATAGGGTGAGGGTCGTTTTTGACCGGCCAGTGTGAAAAGGTGAACGCTTGCGTGGAAATCGCGTCGCCTTATCATCGCCCTCAGATGCAAAACCCAATTCGTCAGCGGCTGGAGGAGTTCAAGCGCGGGAGGCGGCTTGCGTTGGTGCCGTTTGTGCCGGCGGGGTATCCGGATTTGCAAACGACGCCGCGAGTGCTGGAAGTTTGCGACCGCGCGGGGGCGTGCGTTATCGAAGTGGGGTTTCCTTTTTCCGATCCAATTGCGGATGGGCCGGTCATTCAGGAAGCGTTCACCGAGGCGCTGGCCAAGAAGCTTAAAACGGGCGATGTGCTGCGCAGCGTGAAAGAAGTCAGCGGCAAACTCTCGGCGCCGCTGGTGGCGATGGTCAGCTATAGCATTGTGTTTCGTTATGGCTTGGCGCGATTCCTTGCGGACGCGAAAGGGGCTGGATTCGCGGGATTGATTTTGCCCGACCTCCCGCCCCCGGAAGCGGAGGAAGTCTGCCGGCACGTGCGAGCGGCGGGATTGGAGACCATCCTGTTAATCGCGCCGACGAGCACGCCCGCTCGGCGCGCGGAGATCGCCAAGCTTTGCACCGGGTTTGTCTATTATCTCTCGGTCTCCGGCATCACCGGCGAGCGCGACCGACTGCCGGCAGGTTTGGTGGAAGCGGTTGGTGAGATCAAGACAATTACCGATGTCCCCGTATGCGTCGGATTCGGCCTGCACAAGCGGCAGCAAATCGAAGATTTGGCGAAATTCGCCGATGGGGCGATCGTCGGCAGTGCCATCGTCCGGCGGATGAAGGAGCACTCTAAAGAAGGGCCAGAGGGCATAGCGGAGGCGGTTGGGACGTACCTCGGGGAATTGATTGGCCAACCGGACGAACGGAAGGGTTTAAGGGTTTAAGGGGTTTAAGAGTCCAAGGGCGCTTAAGGGACTAAAAATCGCTGGGATTACCCGTTGT
Source organism: Tepidisphaeraceae bacterium (assembly GCA_049511115.1). Taxonomy (GTDB): domain Bacteria; phylum Planctomycetota; class Phycisphaerae; order Tepidisphaerales; family Tepidisphaeraceae; genus JBEKYH01. The sequence continues at coordinate 9,767 of JBEKYH010000158.1, forward strand.
GCAATATTTGATCGATTGGAATTCTTAATTGGAATGGCTTTGCTCGTCTAAATAAATCGTACCCC
>JBEKYH010000159.1:0-9784 GCA_049511115.1 Tepidisphaeraceae bacterium
GCCCGTGGCGCCGGTGGCCCCGAAAGTTCTATTCCCGTTAACAAAGGGTCCAGCGCCACCGTGCGCTCCGGGCTCGCCCGCGCCGGCGGCGCCGCCGGCGCCTGCCTGGCCGCTTAGTGTGGCGACGCCGGTTCCGCCGCCGAAGGGTCCGCCGGCACTGCCGCCCACGCCGCCCATGCCTCCCGCCCCGCCGAGAACAGTGCCGGAATAGGTGGTCGCCGAGCTGAGAGTTAACTGGCCGGCGGCGACATAAATGCTTCCGCCCATCGCCCCGCCGCCGCCGCCGCCGGTTCCGCCGCCGCCGCCGTTGCCGCGGTTACCGCCATCGCCGCCGTTTCCGCCATCACCGCCGCCGCCGCCGTTTCCGCCGCCGCCGCCCATGGCGATGCCCGACCCGCCCACGCCGCCGTCGCCGCCGCGCCCGCCGGTTCCGCCGATACCGCCGCCGCCGCCGGCCCGGGCGACGCCGCCGGTTCCGCCGCCGCCGCCGCCACCGCCCTTGGCCTGGTTACCAGAGAAGGTGTCGCCGGCGGAATTCACCGTTCCGCCAAGAACAGCCAAGCCGCCGCCCTGGCCCTTTCCTCCGATACCGCCGTTGCCGCCATTGCCGCCGTCGCCGCCATCTCCTCCATTGGCGCCGTCGCCTCCGTCACCGCCCGCGTTGCCGGCGCCGCCGTGCCCGCCGGTAAAGCTGCCGGAACCACCTCCTCCGGCCGCGCCGCCCTGGCCGCCAGCGCCGCCACCGCCACCACCGCCGCCGTTTGCCCCGACCGCGCCGAACCCGCCGTGTCCGCCAGCGCCGCCGGTGGCGACGTTTCCTTCGATCATATTTCCGCTGAGGGTTACCGATCCGGCGGCAACCAGGATTCCGCCGCCGACGGCATTTCCACCGTTGCCGGCATCCCCGCCGTCGCCGCCGTCGCCGCCGTCAGCGCCTTCAACGCCATCGCCGCCGTCGCCGGCCATGCCGCCCATGCCGCCGCCGACCAGGTTTCCCGGCCTGTTCCCGCCCCGATTGCCCAGGCCGCCGTCACCGCCGTTGCCACCGTGTCCTCCATTTTGGCCGGAGCCACCGGCGCCGCCGCGCCCGCCATTGCCCCCACCGCCGGGGAACAGAGAGTCGCCGTCTACTTTGCTGGTCCGCAATACAACTGTGCCTTGGGCGACGTAAATCCCACCGCCCGACGCGTCGCCGCCATCGCCACCCTTGCCCCCATCGACGCCGTCACTTCCCTTGGCGGCAGCGCCTCCATCGCCTCCGTCGCCGGCATCACCCCCGTCGCCGCCCGCGCCGGCGAACCCGATGACGGCAAGATGTGACGTAGCCCCATCGCGCCCATTTCCACCGGTACCACCACGCCCGCCCAAGCCGCCAGTGCCGCCATGGATTCCCGAACCGACAACGGTTGGATTTCCGGCGCTTCCGCCCTGTCCGCCAGCGCCGCCGATCACGAAACTGTCGCCGAGGGTGGAATTTCGAACCGTCAGTTGGCCGCCCGCGACATAGATGGCCCCGCCGGAGGCGGTAGCGCCGTTGCCGCCGTCGCCTCCCTTGCCCGCTTGTCCGGGCGCGCCGTCGCCGTCCGCGCCGTCGCCGCCGTCATCGCCGGGGGCGCCGTCGGGCGCTTTCATGCCAAACCCTCCGGGCGCTCCAGCGGCGCCGTCCGCTCCGTCGGCTCCAGCGCTGCCGTTGGCGCCCGAACCTCCGCCCGGTGCGCCGTTGCCGCCCTTGCCGCCCGCGCCGGCATTCACTTCATTGCTGAAAACTTCGGACTTGTTTTTGAGAAGAAGGTTGCCGGCGGCGAGATAAATTCCGCCGCCTTGTGCGCCTTTGCCGTTCTGGCCATTGCCGCCGTCGGCGTGGCCGGCGAGGCCGTTCGCGCCTGCCGAGCCGGCGGCGCCCGTCGCGTGATTCTGGCTCACGTTCACATTGCTGAGCGTGACGTTGCCGCCGTCGATGAGGATTCCGCCGCCCAGGGCCATCGTGCCCCCGACAGCGCCGCCGTCGTGGGCCCGGCCGCCCCGGATATTCAGGTTCTCAAGTTCCACCGTCACACCCGGCCCGATGATTTGCAGGATACGGGTGACCCACGTCACCGACGTAGACGCGGCAATAATCGTCGAGTTCCGTCCTGCCCCGTCGATGATGAGCGTTTTGTCGGGGGCCTTGGTGGTGTTCTCGTTTTCGATCAGAAGGTTTCCGGAACTCGTGTTCGACAACGTGAGAGTGCCGGAACTGATGTTGATTGTGTTTGAGATCTGCGCATTGGCGTCGGCGGCGCTGATGGCGCTGCGCAATGCGCTCTCGCCGCCGCTGGCGGTGACGTTCACCACGGATAGCAAAATCCGCCTCTCGACGGCTTCGAGCCAGGGTCCGGCAAAATCCTTTTTTCTCCTGCGGCTCATGCAATACCCTCCGGCGGGGCGGCCGGTGGTTTTTCCGGCAGCCGCGCAAACAAATCTGCGAGTTCATTCTGATAATTCTTCCATCGCGCCACCGACCGGCGATAGATGGGCTGTCGCACCTGCGTGACACTGGCCGTGCGAATGGGCCGCTCGGTGCGATGGAACTCGAGGCATTGCGGTTCCCATTCCAGCCCGCAGGCCGCAATCAGACGGCGGGCGATAGTCTCCAGATCATCCACCGCCGCTTCGTAATCCACTTCGTGCAATTTCACGGGAAGGACAGCTCGCCAGTGGTCCATCAGGCGGGAATATTGCGCAAAGCGAGTGGCAATGTGATCGGGATCGTTGGCCCAGGTGATGGCACGGAAATCGGTCATCCAGCATGACACGGCGACATCGCGCAGATCGCGGCGGCAATGAATCAGAATCGCGTTGGGAAACATCGCCGCCAGCAGGCCGGCGTACATGTAATTGTCCGGCATCTTATCGACGATGCGCGGCGATTTGCCGCCGTCGATTGCCGCCAGCGATTGCAAATGGCGCTCGGCGAGTTCGCCAATCGTTTTGGTCGTGAGATCGCCCATGCAGTCCATCGGCGCGGCGTTTTTGCCGAGCATCACCGGGATCGATTCAAACGTCTGGCGGGCGAATCGCAATTCGCCCGCGCCAAACACCTGCGAATGGCTGGCCAGCACCTGCTCGACCAGCGTCGTGCCTGAGCGCGGGAGGCCAAAGACGAAAACCGGGCGGCGGGATGATGAGCCGGCGCCGGAGAAACGCGCGAAGAAATCGGCGTTGAACGACTCGATCAGGCGATCGATGAATTTCTGGTGATCGGCCGGCTCGTAGGCGCGATGCTCGCGCTGGTTGCGCTCGGCAGTCAGCGCGTTGGCCTGGCGCGTGCACTGAGAAGATCTCGCAAAATCCCCGGCGGCGTCCAGCGCGTGGGCCAGCGCGAAAAGAAGATGCGAGCGAGGCTCGTCGCCCAATTCCGGATCGGCAAGGCGCTCTTGCAGCGCCGCGAGATCGGCGGGGGGCAATTTGCCGCGCAGGAGCGTGGCGAGACGCGCGTAGGGGAGGGCGAAGCGCGGATTGGCCGCGAGGGCGGCGCGAAAGCAGGCCTCCGCGCCGGTGAGGTCGCCCAACTCCTCGGCTAAACCGCCAAGATTCACATGCGCGGCGGCCCAGTTGGGGTTGGCTTGGAGGGCGGCTTTGTATTCCGCCTCAGCCTCGGCGAGTTTGCCCTGCTCCTGCAGCGCCCAGCCCAGCGCGACGCGCGGACCGGGCCGCTCCGGCTCCAGAGCCACCACGCGCGACCAGGCGTTGGCCGCTTCGGTGAAATCGTCGCGGGCGTCGTGCAACTCGGCCAGATTTTGCCAGTGAGTTGATTTGTCCGGTTCCAGTTCCGTGGCTTGTTTGAGCCAGGGCCAGGCGTCGGCGAATTTGCCCTCGCGCTGAAGCATCAGGCCAAGCTGCGAATGGGCCTCGGTGAGCTTGGGATTGAGCCGCAGGGCGTCAAGATAAGCCGCGCGGGCGTCCAAATCGCGGCCGACGGCGCGCAGCGCATTGCCCAGGTTGTGATGCAATTCCGCCCGATCCGGCTGCAAGCGCACCGCTTCCTGGCAATGGGGAAGCGCCTCATCCGGCCGGTTGCGGTCCACCAGTAATTGGCCCAGGTTCGTCTGTGCCGGGGCGAAGGCCGCATCGCACTCGACGGCGGCGCGAAACTCAGCCAGCGCCTCATCCAGGCGCTTTTGCGCCCGCAGGACGATGCCCAGATTGTTGTGCGTCGAGGCCGATTTGGGATTGCGCTGCAAAGCCGCGCGGAACTGCTCGGCCGCCGCATCCAAGTGGCCCTGTTCATACAGGACCAGCCCCAGGTTATTCATCGCCTCGGGAAATTCCGGGGCCAGTGCCAGCGCCGTCCGGCAACACCCAGCGGCCCGGTCCAGTTGCCCCAGCGCCCGGTAGGCTTCGGCCAGATTGGCATGAAAGATGGCAAAGCTAGGCCGCAGCGCCACGGCCCGGCCGATGAGCTCGACCGCCTTGCGATGATCGCCGCGCTGATGCTTCAGCACTCCCAGCAGATGCAGCGCCGCCGCATTCTCCTGATCGCGGGCCAGGGCCTGCTCGTAAAGCGCCGCCGCGGAATCAAGCCGTCCGGCTTCGTGCAGTTCGATGGCTGTGGTCAAGGCGTCGGGCATAACTGATGCGACCCAGGGGGTTGGTGCACGGCAACCTAACTTATGGGCGAGTTAGCCGCAAACAAATTCTGGTGGGTGATCCCAATTCGTCACGTCTTGCTGTCTTCGGGTATCTATGGACGGAAGGACTTGCAATGATCAGTGACGCGCAATTGCTTGGCGAATATCGAGCCGGTTCCCAGGCGGCATTTGCCGAACTGGTGCGGCGCCACATCGATTGGGTCTATTCCTCGGCACGACGCCGCGTCGGCGATGCGCATCTGGCCGAGGATGTCACGCAAGCCGTCTTCATCGCGCTGGCCCGGAGCGGCCCGGCGCGGGAAGGAGTCGTCATGTCAGGCTGGCTCTTTACGGTGATGCGCTATGCGTCGGCCAAGGTTCTCCGCGGCGAAGCGCGGCGGCGGAATCGCGAAGCCGAGGCGGCGCGGCGGCGGGATGCGGAGCCTTCGCCGGACAGCGAATTCCTGCAGGTTTTGCCGTTCCTGGAGCAGGCCGTGGATCGACTCAACCGGCGCGATCGGCAGGCGATTCTTCTCCGCTTCTATCAGCAACAAAGTTTCACCCAGGTCGCGGCAATGCTGGGGGTTTCCGAGGAGGCGGCTCGGAAGCGGGTGAGCCGGGCCGTGATGAAATTGCGGCAGGGAATGCACACCACGATTCCGGCCGCGATTTTGGGTGAGAAGTTGTTTGCTCATTCAACCACGGCCGCTCCGTCTGGCTTAGCCGCGACGGTTGCGGGCGCTTCGCTGAAATCGCCTTTGGCTCGTGACGCGATCGGGGCCATGAGATTGCGAGAATTATTGCGAGCCGCCAGTTTTGCCGCGGCGATACTGGCCGCTGTGGCCGTTCCGTTGGGGATGCACATCGCCCTGGCGGATGGGCCGGTTTTGCCGCCGACGGAAACGACGCAACCGGCCGAGGCAATCGTTACCGCGGATTCAACGACGCGGCCGACGGAGGTGACGCTCGACAAAATCATCGCCGGCGTCAAAACGGCCGAGGGAAGCATTCAGAATCTCTACATCAAGGGATTTGAAACCACTGAGGAATTGCTGCCCAAGGGGGCCAGCGAATGGGTTTTTACGTCGGAGCGATTTACCGGCTCGGCCTGGTACGATGCCGAACCGCGCGGCAAAACGCGAATCTATTTCTCCGATGAAATCATGCCGTGGAAAGGCGGGACGGCGCCCTTTGCCGAGCAAATCCGGGATATGAGCTGGGACGGTAAGGAAGTCCGCGAAGTCCGCATTGCCAGCGGTGCGATCGGAACAGTATTGATGCCCGTCCACCAGGTAGGGCTTTCATCGCAGTCGCCCGTGTTTCAAAGCGGCTATCTCCGCTGGGAAACCGGAGTCGGCTGTTCGTTGCAATACCTCGTTTCGACCGAAGGCATGCGTAGTCCGCTCGACGCTCAGGTCAGGATCTCTGCCGTATTGGAACAGGCGAAACAATCCCTCCCGCCCCTGGAAATCACCGGGCAAACGGTGAACGGTTTTGATGCGGTTCGTGTCCGGCTCACCGTGAAAGTGATGGATGAAATCGTCAACCGTTTCACCTACTGGTTCGATCCCAAGCGAGGTTACGCGCTGGTGAAATACGAGCTTGTTGACGGCGGCCCAGGCGATTGGCGGACCGATACACTGGACGTGAAGGAATTGAAAGAAATCGCCCCCGGCGTCTGGTTTCCCCTGCGGGCCAGCATTTCGCGCGAGGACATTCCCAACATGGGACAATATCGCCGCTACAACTATCACGCCGTGGACGCGGTGGCCAACGATCCGCATTTTGATCCGGCCATCTTCCAGGCGACAATTCCCGTCGGGTATCTCGTAAACGACCAAACCAGCGGCAAGCGACAACTCTATGTCGTCATGCCCGATGGGACAAAAAATGTCATTGAGCCGGGAAACCGTCTCCCATACAACATTCCCGTCTCCCCCGCGACGCGGCCGGATGGGGATGAAGTGCGCCCATGACAGGGGCGGTTATCGCCATAGTACAACGGTCTTCGCCGAATCGAGCCGGCCGGCTACGTGCAGTTCGACACGGACAAGCTTAAACCCGTTGGAGGGCGGAGATAGATGTGACCGGCCCCTCGGCACGACTTTCCGGCGATATCGGCCGGCCCCTTGACAAAATATCCCAAAAATGGAATAATCAAATCGAATGGATTCGGATGAGTCCGTGGCAAGGCCGCTGAAATGGGTTGGATCGTCGAAAGACGACCTGATGGAATTCCCCGATCCGGTCCGGAAGGAAATGGGCTACGCGCTTTACTTAGCGCAGATCGGCATGAAGGCGCCGAAGGCCAAGCCGCTGCGCGGCTTTGGCGGCGCTGGCGTTTTGGAGGTCGTGGAAGATTTCGACGGCGACGCCTATAGGGCCGTCTATGCGGTGAAATTTCGCCGCGCTGTTTTTGTCCTTCATGCCTTTCAGAAGAAATCAAAAAGAAATATCGAGACGCCGCGCGCAATCATGGAACTCATCAAAGCCCGTCTGAAATGGGCGGGTGACATTTACAACCAGATATTCAGGAGCGGCACGCCATGACCCACGCAATTCCGATCCACAAAAGCACCGGTAACGTCTTCGCCGATCTCGGCATCGACAATCCTGCGGAATACCTGGCCAAATCGGAGTTGGCCGCACGAATCTTGCGGATCGTGCAAAGCCGCCGGCTGACGCAGGCGGCCGCGGGGAAAGTGCTGAACATTTCACAGCCGAAGGTATCGGCGTTACTCAATGGCCGCCTGGATGGATTCTCCACGGAACGCCTCTTCCGTTTCCTTAATAATCTGGGCTGCGATATTCAGATCAAAGTGTCCAAGCCCCGGCCTCGCGCCCACGGGCAAGTCCACGTGCTCGCCGGGTGACCGTGGCGGCATCCGACAGGCTTCCGTTTACCATTCAACAAATCCGCTTAACTCCCCACGCCCCGCTCGCGCCCGGGTATCAATCCACCACGGACGCCGCCGAGTCAAGCCGTCCGGCTTCGCGCAGTTCGATGGCTGGGGCGAAATAATCCGGCGGCCCAGGCGTCAACTCGCCCGAGCCAGCGGGCGAACCGAGAGCACCTCATCGGCGGTCAACGGCGCCACATCCTCCACGCTGACGCTGGTCACGCAGATACTTTCACCAATGCCGTTGAAGACCTCAAGCACCGCCCCTTGCGGCTGGCCAGGTGGACCGGGGACGAGTTCGAGGAGCATGGCCACGTCGCCCGCCTTTAGGCCATGTTCGGGCACGTCCCGCCGCAGGGCTACCTCTTTGTAGAGTTCCAGATTCATTGTCTTCGCTCCTTCGGCGGTACAAGGGTGATAAAGCTGAACATGCCATCCAACCTGCAAAGCCAGATCAGAATCACCGGCAGCCTTCGCCCGTTCGGACCGGTCAGTTCACCCCTTACATTATAATAGGTCCCATGCTCATTGGCTCGATCGACAGTTGCGTCCCTTTGTGAAATCACCTGCCTGATAGCTGCTTCGAGCGCATCGGGATCGGAAATGCCAAAGCCGGCCCGCGACAGGTATCCGCTTTTGTCATCCTTTAGCCGGCGCACCAGCAGGTACTTGGTAAGCTTATCTCGAACAATCTGGGCATCCGGGGGAATCTTCACATCGTTCTCCAAAACGAGTATTGCCCCAGTCTACCGCGCACGCCGCCTCCCGCCCCGTTTGGCCCTCCGCCCACTCTGAACTAGAATGCCGCCATGCGTCTGCTGATCGTCGTCAACGCCGACAAACCCCGGGTCCGGCCGGCTCTGCGCGAGATGCTGCCGTGGCTCAAGGAACGCGTCGAGATCGTCGGCGTCGATGACGATCATCGCACCGACATGAGTAAGGTTGATGCCGACGCGATCCTCGTCCTCGGCGGCGATGGCACACTCCTGTCGGCGGCGCATCGGCTGGGGGGGAGGCAGGTTCCGCTTCTCGGCGTCAATTTCGGGAGGCTGGGGTTCCTGGCCAGCTTTACGCCGCGGCAGTTCATGCAGCATTTTGAATCGTTCGTGCAGGGCAAACTTTCAGTGCGGCCGCGCGATGCGATTGAGGTGTCGGTGCTGCCGTCGGACGTCGATTGCCCGATCCTGGATTGCGACGCCGTGACGCAGCGGCGGCGGTTTGTTTCCATGGCGCTTAACGACGCCGTGGTGACGGCGGGGCCGCCGTTTCACATCGTTGAGTTGCAGATCGGCGTCGATGGCGAAGGCGTCATCCGCTATTTCGGCGACGGCGTCATCGTTGCCACCGCCAGCGGATCGACGGCCTACAACGTGGCCGCGGGCGGGCCGATCATCAGCCCGGCGGTGGACGCGCTGTGCATCACGCCCATCTGCCCGCATGGGCTTTCGTTCCGGCCGGTGGTGATTTCCATTCAGAGCACGGTGGTCATCGTGGCGGGGCAGGTGAATCCGGGCACGACCCTGCAATGCGACGGCGAGCGGCCCACGACGCTGAAGAGGGGCGAACGGATCGTCATCCGCCGGGCGGCGAATCCCGTGCTGCTGGTGGAGAATCCGGATAGTCTGGAATGGCGGACGCTGGCGGAAAAACTGAATTGGGCGGCGGGGCCGGCGTACAACCTGGATGAGGGTAAATTCGACTCAGAGGAGCAGAAGTCCGATGCAACCGACAAAAATTGACGTGGGGAAGATCAGGTCCCTCCTGCTGGAATTCAAAGAGTTCGCCCTGCGCGGAAACGCCTTTGACCTGGCCGTCGGCGTGGTGATCGGCGCGGCGTTCGGAAGCGTGGTCAATTCGCTGGTTCAGGATGTCATCATGCCGCCGATAGGGATGCTGACCGGCGGCATCGACTTTAAGGACAAGCGGATTATTTTCCGGCCGCAGATTCTCGGCGCCGACGGCAAGGTCCTTCAGACCGAAAATGCCCTGCGCTGGGGAATGTTCCTCAACAATGTGATTTCCCTCCTGATCGTGGCCGCGTCGATCTTTTTGGTCATCAAGCTCATCAACATGCTGCACCGCAAGCCGGCTGATCCGCCGCCAGCCGAGCCCGTGTTGACGCCGGACCAGCAGCTTTTGACGGAGATTCGGGATTTGCTGAAGACGCGGGATGGGTCCAAGCCGACCGGGTGATCTCAATCGGTTTAACGTATCGTAGTAGTCAAGTTATCTCGGGACTCCCAAAGAGTATGCCCTAGCGCGCGTTTCCGGCTC
>JBEKYH010000160.1:0-14219 GCA_049511115.1 Tepidisphaeraceae bacterium
CTGGAGACTGCCGCCGTCTGCGGCCTCTCCTTGCAGCCCGACCATCCCGACGAGCCGGCGATGAAAAAGCCCAAGGTCCAGGAAGCCAGCGAGATTGCCTTTGATGATCTCATAGCCGATTGGCTGGCCCTGACTTACGTCCTGAACAACCTGAACCGCGGCATGGGGCTGCCGGACGCCTACCCGTTCGTCCTGCCGCCCGCGACGATCGAGAAGATTCGCTTCGTGCATGATCTGGTGCATGGCGGGGAGGCGCCCACTCAGCCGCAAAGTGGGCCGAGCCAGGAAGCGCCATCGCAGCCGGCGCAGATGGAGGCCGTCGGCGCCGCGAACTAATTTTTTGTGTCTTGCCGTAACACAATGCTGACTGCGTCGTCTTGGAGTGATGACAATAGCCCATATATCATGGGCGGCCATGCAAATGTCGCCCGTATGTGACGGGCCAGATCAAGTCTTGTCCTTTTGGAGAACTCTCTTGAAGACGCGAATTTCCAGCGGCATTTCCCGCAGTATGTCCATCTGCGAATCACTCGAATCCCGCACGCTGTTGTCGTCGGTGCTCGCCCCCGCCAAGGCGGAACTGGCAATCCTTGCCACCGACGCCGGCACGTTGAAGACCGATATTCGTACGGGTCTTACCCACCTCAAGGCCGGCGTTCCCGCCGGAACCGCGGGACGGAAGGCTCTGGTGTCCGCCATCAAGCTGTTCCGAACCGACGCCACCGCCTTCGGCGCCGCCCTGACCACTGACTTCGACAATCTGAAGACGGCCGTCAACGCCAATAGCGGCGACGCCACGGCCCTGCTCAACACGCTGATCGGCGAAGCGACGACCGCCAAGACGACGTTGAAGTCTGACGCAACCTCGATCGGCGACGTGATCGCCAAGCATCCGGCTTTCGCCACCGACGACACGCATCTCACCGCCGACTCGGCCGCCATCAAAGCCGCCGGGACCAAGGTGGACGATGATCTCAAGACACTCAAAGCCGATCTGACAGGGATAACCGTTTGATCATTTCGCATACACCAGAATGGCGCCCGCACCAGCACCGCGCTGGCGGCGCAGCCCTATTTCCCCTCCCCCGGTAGCCGGAGGAGGGTTAGGGTGGGGGCTCGCGCGGTAACGGGTGTAACTCATCTGTGTGGCGACCCTGCCCTTTACTCCCTCTCCATGTACTCAGGGAGAGGGCTGGGGTGAGGGTTCTTCACCATTCGCCACAATCGAGCGCTACACCCATCCGCTGTGTCCGCTCCGTCAACCGCGGTGGGTGACCCGCTTCAGGCAACATTCCAAGATTTGGCCTCGTTCCGCGCCAATGTCGGGGGTATTCCTGCCAGAGGCGGTCTGCTGCCGGACGGCGGAACTTTGGCAAGGATCGACACTGGTGGAACATCGTTTTATGGTATGAATGCGCATGGCCTACCAACGTTGATCGGGAACGATTTTAATTACACGCATGCCGAGATCGACGCCTTGCAGCAGGCGTTCATGGCGGGGCAACTTGACTCAAGCGCAACCATGTACGTTGACAGATCCCTTTGCCCGTATTGCTCGCGAATTGACGGCTTGCCCCAAGCTGTGCAGGATCTGGGGATGGACGAGCTGATCGTGCATGATCCCGTCAACTCATGGCAAATTACGCCGTCTGGAACCGTTCAAATCCCACGACCATAATGTGAAAGTTCGATATGTTTGTTGAAACAATAAAATACGGAACAACCGACCATCAACAGATCGCGCAGAAACCGAGCTGGGATTTTGTGCAAACCGCATTAAGGTCGTTGGATGGGAACATTACCGACGGTGTTGCACTTGAATCTGCTGGCAAATCTTACATGGGAATCGCTGGAGGCGAGCGAGGCCACTACGTAATTGCTGGTTATTTGCAGGGTTTCGGCAGTTTCATTTGCGCGAGCGGTGATGCGGCTGGTCCTGCCAAAGACGTGGTTGTTGCCGGGGATTTCAATACTTACGCATCAGAAAACGTTGTTGGCATCGAAACGGCGGTATTGGCAGCCAAGGCCTTTTATGAGCGGGGCGCGCTCTTGGAGAACCTAAAGTGGGAAAACAGGCGCAAAGACGTGAAGCGTTAAAAATCGCGCGGCAGTCACGGGATTGCCACCCACCTGTCTGGCAACAACCTTTCCATTTGGCTCACAGGCATGGCAGAGATGCGAGCCAGCTGCGTTTTGATGTGTTGACGCCAGGCATCCGCCTTGCCACTGGTCTTGGCTTCCATGAGCACCTCCTTGTGGTGCGCGCCATGTTGCCAGATCAAACCAGCGGCGAAGAGATGTGGTTAGTCGAACGGACACCATCCGCTGCGGACGCACATCCGCGGTCGCCCCGCTCGCTGCGCCAACCGATTCCGATACAATGCTCCGCTCGTGAGCACTGCCTTCGCCATCGACCTGCAGAATGTCACCAAGTTTTACCGCCGGAAAGTCCACGCCCTGCGCGACGTCTCCCTGAGCGTCCGCCGCGGCGAAATCTTCGGCCTCCTCGGCCCCAACGGCGCCGGCAAAAGCACGCTCGTGAAAATCATGATGACCGTGATCCGGCCGACCGCCGCCGCCGGGAGCATTCTGGGGAATCCCGTCGGGCATAAGCCGACGCTGGCGCGCGTGGGATATCTGCCGGAAAATCATCGCTTCCCGCGCTATCTGACCGGCCGCCAGACCATCGAATTCTTCGCGGCCATCTGCGGAATTTCGCGCGACCAGCGGCGCAGGCGCGCCGGCGAATTGCTCGAGACCGTCGGCATGTCCGCCTGGGGCGACACCAAAGTCTCGCAGTATTCCAAAGGCATGATGCAGCGCATCGGACTGGCCACCGCGCTGGCGGCCGACCCGGAATTGGTCGTGCTGGATGAGCCGACCGATGGCGTCGATCCCGTCGGGCGGCGCGATGTGCGCGATTGCCTCCTCAAATTGCGCGAGCAGGGAAAAACCGTCTTCATCAACAGCCACCTGCTCAGCGAATTGGAACTGGTCTGCGATCGCGTCGCCGACGGATTTGCCGGGAAATTAACGGCGGCCCTTCCCGGCGTTTTCAAAGAACCGATTGGAGAGCGCATCCAGCGCGGCGCGCTAGTCGGCGGGCAATGGTGCGAACTGGATCAGGCGAATTTGCACGTCGGAATATCCGATCCAGTCGAGGCGCAGACGGTGCTGGATGCCCTGCGCCGCAGCGGGCTGGTCATCAAGCGCATGGCCGTCATGAAGCCGACACTGGAAGAGCTTTTCATCGAGGCCGTCGGCGAGAATGGGGGCGACAAATGAACGGCCACTCCTTCCGCGCCGGCGGCGCGCTGCTGCTGGATTCATACCGGGAAATGAACGCCAAGCGATTGTTCTGGATCGTGCTCGCCGTGTCGGCGCTGGTGGTGATCGCGTTCGCCGCCGTGGGTCTTGGCCCCGATGGCGTCACCCTGTTTGGCCGGCGCACGCCGCTGGAATTTGGCACGGGGTTCGAAACGCCGGCGACTTTTTACAAGCTCATTTACGCCAACGTCGGCATCAACTATTGGATCGGCTGGGGCGCCATGATTCTCGCGTTGATCTCGACGGCGGGAATCTTCCCCGATTTCCTCGCCTCGGGATCGGTCGATTTATACCTGGCGCGCCCGATCGGGCGGCTGAAGCTTTTCCTCATCAAATACGCCTGCGGCTTGCTGTTCGTCGCGTTGCAGGCGGCGGTTTTCAGCATCGCCTCTTTCATCGTCATCGGCCTGCGCGGCGGCGATTGGGAGCCGGGCCTGCTGCTGGCGATTCCGCTGGTGGTGCTGGAATTCAGCTACCTCTTCGGCGTGTGCGCCCTGGTCGGAACCCTCACCCGCTCCACAACGGCCGCGCTGGTGGTGACGCTGCTGGCCTGGATGGTCATGGGCGGTTTGCAGACCGGCGAGCGAATGTTGCTGACCAGTAACATATTCAACGAACGCCGCGCCGCGATCATCGACCGCCAAATCGCCCAGGTGCAGGAGCGAGTAGAGTCACCCGCGTTGGCCGACGCGCCGACGACGACCCAGCCGGCTTCCACGCAACCGGTTTCTTCACTGATTCAGCGCTGGACGAGCGGATTCGCATCGGCCTTCAGCCCGCCGCGGCCGACAGTAAGTGGAAATCTCCAATCGCAACTGGACACGCTGCACCGCCAGCAGACGTCAGTCCAGAACAACCTGCATGATTCCGGCATTCTCTACAACATCGTCTACCCCATCGAGACGATCTTGCCCAAAACCACCGAGACGCTCGACCTCCTGGAGCGGCGTCTCCTGGCCGCGGCGAACCTGCCTCGCCTGCCCGATGAATCGGATGTTCCCACGACCCCAGGCGCGCCCAACTTCCGCCAGCGCCGCGCCGAATACCAATACGCGCAGGCCTCCGTCGATCTATCCCTGCGCGACCGCCCCCTCTGGTGGGTCCTCGGCACGAGCATCGCCTTTGAGGCAGTCGTGGTCGGCGCGGCGGCGTGGACGTTTTGCAGGCGGGATTTTTAGCTGTGAGCGATAAAGAAAATGAACGCTGAGGCACAGAGGCGCTGAGGAAGAAAATGCGGAGGAATTCAAGTCTGACGGACCAATCCCTAGCGAGCCCCGGATCTTAATTAGCGCCTGATCTGAATTCCTCCTCTTTCCTCCTCTGCGCCTCCGCGCCTCAGCGTTCATTCCTCTTCATCCGCCCCCGCCGATTTTTCTTTTCGCCGAATTGATTTACACTCAACTCTCATGCCCCCGGAAATGCCAGCTTCGCAGCCCGCCACGTCCAGCGCCAGCCGCCTGCCCCAGGCGGGCCAGCGCGAAGCCTTTTCCGGCGAGGAACTGGCGATTGTCCTCTCCCATTACGACATCGGCGTGATCGACTCCATCGCGGAGTTCGCGCGCGGGTCGCGCAAGGCCCCCAAGCTTCTCATCGTCTCCGAGCAGGGGAAATTCCTCCTCAAGCGCCGCGCGCGCGGCAAGGATGATCCGTTCAAAGTCGCCTTCGCGCATGCCCTGCAACTCTTTCTCGCGGCCAAGCAGTTTCCCCTGCCGCATCTGATCGGCACGCGGCGCGAAAATAATTCGATGCTCCAGTGGCGTAACAGCGTGTACGAAATGTTTGAGTACATCCCCGGTCAGGGATATCCGCAGACATTGGAGGCCACCCACGATTCCGGCCGCGTGCTGGCCCTGTTTCACAAACTGCTCGAGGACTTCCGCAGCGAATGGCGGCCCCCTGGAGGCAGCTACCACATGGCATCCGCCATCGAGCAGGGGCTGCGGACGATTGCCGCTTCGATGCCCGTCGGGCCGGCCAATGAAAATGCCGATGTGCACATGCTCCTCACCCAGCTTCTCAAAAGCTATCGCCACGCGGCACAGGAAGCCCAGCGCGAGGGCCTGGAGGGCTGGCCGCGCACCATCGTCCATGCCGATTGGCATCCAGGAAATATGCTCTTCCGCGACAACCGCGTGGTCGCCGTCATCGACTATGACAGCGCCCGGCTATTGCCGCGCGTGATCGACACCGCCAACGGCCTGCTCCAGTTTTCCATCATCGGCGGCGATGACGACGTATCCAAGTGGCCCGATCACCTCGACGAAAATCGCTTGCAGCGCTTTTGTCGAGGATACGATCAGGTGATGCTTCTCTCCCAGGCCGAGATCAAAACGATCCCGCATCTGATGATCGAGGCGCTGATCGCCGAAGCGGTGTTTCCCATCGCCCAGACCGGCACCATCGGCCGCCTGGAGGGGCTGTCGTTTTTGCAGATGGTGCTGCGCAAGGTGACGTGGATGGAGGAGCATTACCAGCATCTCGTGGGGTTGCTGGAGGAATAGTAGTCGCGAGGAATCTCCCGTGCGGGAGATTCCGGATAGAACCACTTGCGCTCATTTCGCAAGACAATGCCGGCGGCTGGCGGATCGCCACTTCTCCAACATCAGCGTGCAACCTTGGTATTACCAACATGCGATTAGCATCTATTCTTGTCGGCTTGGCGATGGCGTCCGCATGTCTGGCCCAGACGACCGCGCCCTCGGTTCCGATATCCCGCGCCGACAAAACCAAATACATCGTCGAAGGGAACATATCCTACGGTCCCAGCCCCCAGCAGATGCTCGACATGCTCTACGCCAAGGACGCCGGCCCGAATGGAGTCGGACCCTTTCCCGGCGTCATCATGTTCCACGGCGGCGGGTGGATAGAGACGAACAAATCAACGATGTCGTCATTCTATAACCGCTACCTCGCGCACGGATTTGTGGTCTGCAACGTTGAGTATCGGATGGCCTCCAAGGATGCCAATGGAAATTACACCCCGACCAGCGCGCTCGCTCCGGCGGCGGTGGAGGATGCGCTGACGGCGGCCAGGTGGTTTGCCCAACATGCGACGCAGTATCACGTCGATCCGGCGCGGATTGTCGTCACCGGCGCGTCGGCCGGCGGGCAATTGGCGCTCATGGTCGGCATGTGCACCCCCGACGCCAAACTGGGTCCGACCGCGCCGGCGGATTATAAGATCGCGGCGATTGTGAATGGGTACGGGCCGGCGGACATGGTGGCCACGATCACCAGCGACAAGGCCGCGCGGCAATGGCTGCCCGAGTCCGTGCCGGACTGGATGGCGATCGCCAATCGCGTGAGTCCGATGAATTACGTGCGCAAGGACATTCCCCCGCTGCTCACGGTGATCGGCGCGAACGATCACGGTTTGCCCGCGAATCAGCGCTTGGTGCAGCTTCTCAAGGCCGCCGGCGCCGATGCGCAGATTCACGTCGTCGCCGGCGCCGGGCACGGATTCAACACGCCCGCGACGGCCTGGCCGGATGCGGAGAAAACCATGTTCGATTTTCTGGCCGCCAAGGGGATCGTGGGCAATTCGGCGCGGTAGCGTTCACGTCAGTCGTGATTCAAGCTCGCATTCAGCGTCTGGAAATTAAACGCCAGCCGGTTGCGGCCGGTGCGGAGAAGATTGGCCTGTCGCAATTCGGTCAGGGTGAGGCTGACGGTCTCGCGCGCCGCGCCGATGGCCTGTGCAAGCTGCTCGTGGGTCATGCGCAGAATGACGTCTTCCCCGTTCTGCGTCGCGGCCGCCGAGCGGCTGAATCGCAGCAGCGTCTTGATGAGCCGCCGGCGGCAATCGTCAAAGGCAAGGCCGCTCGCTTCGGCGGTGGCGTCGCTGAGCCGGCCGGCAAGCTGGCCGATGATCTCCAGGCTGATCTGCGGATGCTGCGACAGGGCCGAGAGAAAGCGCGGCGCCGGCAGGACAAGGAGCGTGGTCTCCTGCACTGCCTGGGCCTGTCCGTCATAGCGGGTCATCCGCCCCACCGCTTCAACGCCGAACCATTGGCCCGGGCCGAGGATTTCCAGTAATCGGCGCGAGCCGTCGAGGGAAAGCTGATACAACCGCACCTCGCCACCTTGAATAAGGTGAATGTGGCCGGCGGGAGTATCGGTGTCGTAGACAATCGTTCCCGAGACAAGATGAACGCGGCGGGCGCCCAATGCAGGGTCGGCCATCAGGCCCGCGACGAGGGACGTGGCACGGGGGGCCGTATTCAGCGGAGCAGCGCCCATGTAGCTTGCACCGGCGGAGTTTCCGTTAAGAGCGGGTCCAATCATGACGGTCGCCGGTTTATCGGACATAAGTCCCTCCATCAATAATGCCCTGGCGTGGGCAAATCGCCACCAAACCACCCCGGGCGACAGAAGCACGCACTGTAAATATCGCGGTTGTGGGTGGGCAAGTTCAGCGAAAAACTGGTGCGGCGCAGATTTTTTTTATGGGGCGATAATGTGGAGAGGGAAGGGCGTGAGAAGGAGAAGGAGAAGGGTGAAGGGGAGATTGCGCGTTCCACTGGTTCAAACAGCCGCACGATGCCGTCCAGGACGGGACACCGGGGACGAAAGTCGAGAGTCCATGCATACCGCGAGAGTCGCGCTGGAACGGGGTCTCGGCTATAACAGGAGCATGGATGAAGCGGCGGGAGCGGGAGAGTCCAAAGCTGGGCGGCGCGGGACGGGTGTGGTGTTGCTCCTGGTCGCGACAGCCATTTGGGGATCGTCGTTTGCAGCGATGAAGCTGGTTTTGCCGGGGGCGCCGGCGTCGTTGGTGAACCTGGGGAGGTTTGCCATTGCGGCGATAGCGCTAGCGCCATTTGCACGGCGCGATGCAAGACTTTGGGCCCGCGGCGCCGAACTGGGAGCGTGGCTGTTCGCTGGTTATGCGACGCAAATTGTCGGGTTGAACGAGACGTCCATGGATCGCAGCGCATTCATCACTTCACTAGCCGTGGTGTTCGTGCCGCTGATCGGCGCGCTCGCCGGCAGGAAGGTGAGGAAACGGGTCTGGATCGCGGCAGCGGCCGGGGTTGCTGGCTGCGCCTTGATGTGCCACGATGGCCAAAAGCCCAATGCGGGTGATTTCTGGACCCTGGCGACGGCAATTTTCTACGCGGTTTACATCGCCCGGATGGAAGCGGTTGCCCCGCAATTTGCATCGCTTCCGCTGGCATCGGCTCAAATCACGACCGTGATGGCGCTGAGCGCCATCTGGTTTGTGCCGCACCTATCCGAAGTGCGATCGCTCCCCTGGGCAGGCCTGCTCTACCTGGGACTCGCGTGCACCGCGGCGACGACGTGGATGCAGGCCATCGCGCAAAAAACCGTTCCCGCGCCGCAGACGGCGCTCGTGTTTACACTGGAGCCTGTTTTTGCCGCGGGGTTCGGCTACGTGCTCTTCGGCCAGACCCTGGGCGAGCGCGGGATGATCGGAGCCGGATTGATCGTGGCGGCGGCGGTCGCGGCGTGTTTGCAGCCAGGACTGACGACTGAGCACTGAGGGCCGAGGAAAAGAAAACGGCAATCCTGCTCCGGATTACTGCGTCTAATGGGCGCGACTATTGCACTGGCGCGAGTTCGGGTCGCGAGGCAAACGTATAGACCGCATGGACGAGTTCATGCGGATCGACCGGCTTGGCCAAGTGCGCCTGAAACCCCGCTTCCAAAACGCGGTGGCGATCTTCCGCGCTGGCGTAGGCGGTGAGGGCAATGACCGGTAACTTGCCCCCCTGGTCGGAGGGAAGATCGCGTAGTTCGCGCAACAACGCATAGCCGTCCTGTTCGGGCATGCCTAAATCGGTGACGACCAGATGGGGCCGAGAGGCGGCGAGAGACTCCAGCGCCTTTGGAGCCGAGTCCGCCACCGTGACGGCGGCGTGCTGGCGGCGCAGAATTTCCGAAACAATCTCGCGCCCGTCGGGGCGATCATCCACCACAAGAACGCTAAGCCCGCGCAGGCTGGGGAGATCGGCGGGCAACTCAGGGACGGCTTCGACCGGCCGCTGCTGGGGCGGGGCTTCGGGCAGTTTGACCGTGAACGTCGAGCCATGACCCTTGCCCGGGCTTTCGGCGACGACCAAGCCGCCGTGAAGTTCGACAAGATGGCGCACAATCGTGAGGCCGATCCCCAGGCCCCCGTGGCCGCGCGTGATGGAACTGTCCGCCTGGCGGAAGCGCTCGAAAATATGCGGCAGAAAATCGCGGTCCATCCCCTGGCCGGTGTCGTGCACGGTGACGGTCAGGGCAGTCGGTGTGCGCCGCAGGCGCACCGTGATAGTGCCGCCGGCGGGAGTGAACTTGATGGCGTTATTGAGAAGATTGGAGAAGACCTGCTGAAGCCGGTCGGCGTCGCCGATCACCGTGGGGTCGATCTCCTCAAGGTCGCAGACGAGATTAATCTTGCGCTCAGCCATCACAGGGCGAAGGGAGTCAATTGCGCTGTTAAGGATTCCCCGCAGCAGAACCGGACGCGAATTGATGCGCAGCTTGCCGTTGCTGATGCGCGAGACGTCAAGAAGGTCTTCGATGAGGCGCGTCTGGGTTTGCACGTTTCTTTCAATAATCTCCAGGCCGTGCCCGATTTCGCCGTTCACTGGTTCGCGGCGGAGCAATTGAATCCAGCCGGACATCGCGTTGAGGGGCGTGCGCAGCTCGTGCGAAAGCGTGGAGAGGAATTCTTCCTTGAGGCGGTTGTCCTCGCGCTCGGCGGCAAAGATGCGATTTTCGATGGCCACCGAAGCCATCTGCGCAAGCTGGGTGAGAAGCGCCTGATCGTCGTCGGTGAATTCGCCGCCCACCTTGTCGGAAAGCAAAATCGCCCCCAGCCGCCGGCCATCGCGCGCCAGCAAAGGCGTCGCAAGCAGGCCGTGCAGCGGAGGGGCGTCATGGGGCGTGCCGTTGTGGGGAACCTGGGTTTCCAATTCGGAATGGATCATGCGCACGGGCTTGCCCGCCGCGCCAACGATGGCGAGGACGGCCGGGTCGCGCATGAGGGGCGGCTTGCCGCGCCAGGAGGCGAAGCGCGGAGAATAATCGGCGAACTGAATCGCCTGCGACGCATAGCGCGGCGAAGTGTGAATGGCGACGGCCTGATGCGCGTCAATGATCTGCCGGATCGTCTGGGCCGCGATGCGAACGACTTCCTCCACGGAAGGAGCCGAGTTGATCGCGATCGAGGCCGTGGAAAGCTGATGAAGCTGCGCCGCGCGCTGCCGGAGGCGCTCGGCCTGCAGGCGCACCTGCTGCGTCTTGCGGAACAGATCGACGAAGACGGCCACCTTCGAGCGGAGAATCTGCGGGACGACCGGCGTGAGGATGTAATCGACGGCGCCCAGCGAATAGCTGCGGGCCACGTGCATGTCGTCGCCCATGGCGGTGAGGAAAATAATCGGCGTATCCGCGGACTCCCGGCGCTGGCGGATCATGGAGGCGGTTTCAAATCCGTCCATGCCGGGCATGTTGACATCAAGCAGAATAACGGCGAATTCGCGCTTGAGGACTTCGCGCAAAGCGTCGCGGCCGCTGTAGGCGCAGATGACGTTTTGCCGCAGGTCCTCAAGCACCGCCTCCATGGCCAGCAGCTTGTCGGACCGGTCATCCACGACGAGGATATTGACCGACGATTCGCTCATGCTCTCCCGTCATCGGTACAGCCACACGCGCAGGAGCGCCAGCAACTGGCCGGAATCAACCGGCTTGGAAATATAGTCGCTCGCTCCGGCTTCGATGCACTTTTCGCGGTCCCCTTTCATCGCCTTGGCGGTCAGGGCGATGATGGGAAGGCTGCGGAACTTGGCCACTTTGCGAATGGCCCGCATGGTGTCGAAGCCGTCCATCTGCGGCATCATGATATCCATGAGCACGGCGTCAACGTCGTCCGTGCCCTGGAGAATATCAATGGCCGCCTTGCCCGTCTCGGCGGAAACGACCGTCACATTATACGGCTCAAGAATGCTGGTCATCGCGAAAATATTGCGGATATCGTCATCGACGACCAGGACCTTCTTGCCCGACAGCACGGCGCCGGGAGCGTGAAGCTGCTCGATATCGCGGCGGATCGGCTCGGCGAGGTTGGCCAGGCGCCGGTGCAGGAAGAGGGCAGCCTCGTCCGCCAGCCGCTGCGGAGATCGAACGTCTTTCAGGACCGTCGTTTGCGTCAGCCTCTTGAGGTGCGTCTCCTCCTTCTTGGATAGATCCTTGCGCGAATAGACGATCATGGGAATTTCCGCCCAGACGGGGTTTTCCTTGACCTCTTCGATGAAATCAAAGCCCTTTTTATCCGCAAGGTCAATGTCGGTGATGATGAGGGCCGGCGGCGATCCCTGGAGAAGTTGCATCGCCTCCTCGGGGGTAGCGGGGGTTTGCAGATCAATATCGTCACCGCCAACCAGGCCGCGAATCAGGTCGCGCTGCTCCGCGTCGTTTTCGACAACGATGACCTTGCGGCGGGAAGACTCGGTGATGTCCTTGAGGCGGCCGAAGAGTTCGTCAAGCGATTCCTTGGTCTTGACGGGCTTAGTGAGAACGCCCATCGCCCCCATGCGCAGGCCGCGGACGCGCTCCTCTTCGGTGGTGATGATCTGCACGGGAATATGCCGGGTGGCGGGATCGTCCTTGAGGCGATTGAGCACGCGCCAGCCGTCGATATCGGGGAGGTTGATGTCCAGGGTAATGGTCGTGGGCGAGAACTTGTGGGCCAGTTGCAACGCGGTCGATCCGCGCGTGGCGATGGCGACTTTGTATCCCTGCTCGCGCCCGGCATCGAGCAGGACGCGCGCAAAGTACGTGTCGTTCTCGACGACCAGCAGAACGGCGTCGGACGGCTGAATGGAAGCCGAATCATCCTCAACCTCATCCGACGAAGGAGTCTGCGGTTCCATCTCCTGCTGAAGAACCGGCGGCATAGGCTGCGGTTCCTCCTGCACCAGCGCCACCGGCGCGAGCGGAGCGGCAACGGGCGTTTCGGCGCCGCGCCGCGGAGTCCGCGGGCGGATGTAATTGGTGGGCAGATACAACGTAAACGTGCTCCCCTGCCCCGGCGTGCTGGAGAGCTTGATTTCGCCGCCAAGCAACCCCGCGATTTCGCGGCTGATGGCCAAGCCCAGACCGGTGCCGCCGTATTTGCGGCTGGTCGAACCGTCGGCCTGCTGGAAGGCCTCGAAGATAAGCTGCTGTTTTTCCAGTGGGATGCCGATGCCCGTGTCGCGGACGGTAAACGCCACCACGCTCTTGGCGCGGCTGAGCGTCGGGTGATCGTACGTCCACCCTTCGGTGACCTCGTGGCTTTCCAGGAAGACGCCGCCGCGGTCGGTGAACTTGAAGGCGTTGGACAGAAGATTCTTGAGAATCTGCTGCAACCGCTTGGCGTCGGTGTGCACGGACCGCACCATGTCGGCGTTGAAGTCGATGCGGAAGGTGCGATCCACGTAATCGCGCAGATCACGCAGCGCGACTTCGCCGATATCCACGATGACCGTGCCGCTTTCGATCTTCGACAGGTCCAGGATGTCGTTGATGAGCGTGAGCAGGTCGTTGCCGCTGCTGTGGATGGTCTTGGAGAATTCCACCTGGCGGCTGGTGAGGTTGCCGTCGGGGTTCTTGGAGAGCTGGTCGCTGAGAATGAGCAGCGAATTGAGCGGCGTACGCAATTCGTGCGACATGTTGGCCAGGAATTCGCTCTTGTATTTGCTGGTCAAAGCAAGCTGGCGGGCCTTTTCTTCCAACGCCTGCCTCGCCTGTTCCACTTCCTTGTTCTTTCGTTCCACCTCGAAGTTCTGCTCGGCAAGCAGCTTGGCCTTTTCTTCCAGTTCGGCGTTGGTCTGCTGAAGTTCCTGCTGCTGGCTCTGCAGTTCGCCGGCCAGGCTCTGCGACTGCTTGAGCAGGTCCTCCGTTCTCATGTTGGCTTCGATGGTGTTGAGCACGATGCCGATCGATTCGGTGAGCTGATCGAGGAATGTTTCGTGCGTCTGGCTGAACCGGTCAAAGCTGGCCAGTTCCATAACCGCCTTCACCGCGCCTTCAAACACAATCGGCAGCACGATGATATTGAGCGGCTTGGCCTCGCCCAGGCCCGACGTGATCTTGATGTAATCGCCCGGCACGCTGGTGAGGAGAATCTTTTCTTTCTCCATGGCGCACTGGCCGACGAGACCTTCGCCGAGGCGGAACTTGTTGTCGATGTTCTTGCGTTCCTTGTAAGCGTAGCTGGCCAGCAATTTGAGCATCGGCTCATCTTTGTCCTTGCTGGCCGCGTCCATGATGTAGAAGACGCCCTGCTGCGCTGACACGACCGGCGCCAGTTCCGACAGAATCAGGCGACCGACCGTGAGCAGGTCTTTCTGGCCCTGCAACATACGGCTGAATTTGGCCAAGTTGGTCTTGAGCCAGTCCTGCTCGGCGTTTTTCTGCGTGGTGTCACGCAGATTGCGGATCATCTCGTTGATCGTGTCTTTCAACGCGGCCATTTCGCCCTGGGCTTCAAGCGAAATGCTGCGCGTCAAGTCGCCCTTGGTGACGGCGGTTGCCACCTGGGCCATGGCGCGCACCTGCGTGGTGAGGTTAGCGGCAAGCTGATTCACGTTATCCGTAAGATCGCGCCACGTTCCCGATGCCCCGGGCACCGATGCCTGTCCGCCGAGTTTCCCTTCGACACCCACTTCGCGGGCCACGGTTGTCACCTGATCGGCGAACGTGGCCAGCGTATCGATCATGCTGTTGATGGTGTCGGCGAGTGCCGCGATTTCGCCCTTGGCGTCGACCGTCAGCTTGCGCTTCAAGTCGCCATTGGCGACGGAGGTCACCACCTTGGCGATGCCGCGCACCTGGTTCGTCAGGTTGCCGGCCATGAAATTCACGTTATCGGTAAGGTCCTTCCACGTTCCGGCGACGCC